>NZ_JBEXFG010000013.1:0-142536 GCF_040606675.1 Streptomyces sp. NPDC005393
CCATCGACCGCACCACGTACAAAGCCACCATCAGCATCGCCATGCTCACGAGCGGCCCTTGACACCCCCAGCCCCGCCCTAACTGAACGGCGTTGGGTCTAGACCCGCGCCGGGTGACCCAGGAGCATCGTGGGAGAGCCTTCCGATCGGGTGAGCAGGATCGTGCAGGCGTTCACCCCTTCGAGGCGGAGCTTCTTGCGGAGCTGTTCCGGCTCGACGGCCGAGCCGCGCTTCTTGATGGTGGCGATGCCGACCTCCCGCTCGCGCAGCAGGGCCTTGAGCTTCTTCAGGTTGAAGGGCAGGACGTCGGTGATCTCGTATGCCGTGGCGTAGGGCGTCGGGCGCAGCTCGTCGGTCGTGATGTAGGCGATCGTGGGGTCGATGAGGCGGCCGCCGATGCGGGCGGCGACATCGGCGACGAGGTGGGCGCGGATGACGGCGCCGTCCGGTTCGTAGAGCCAGCGGCCGACCGGACCCGGGTCGGGGTCGGGGAGGCGGCAGGTGCCGAGGAGGGAGTGGCCGCCCGGCAGGAGGGTGGCGCGGCGCATCCCGGGGCGGGCCGTGCCGAACCACAGGACGGCCTCCTTCACATTGCCGTGGTCCGAGATCCACTCGGCCTCCGCGTCCGGTGGGATCGCCTCGTGCGGAATGCCCGGGGCGATCTTGAGGGCGGCGCGCGGGGTGGTGCGGGCGGCCTCGATGGCCCAGGACAGGGGCGGGGAGTACGCCTCGGGGTCGAAGACACGGCCACGGCCGCCGCGCCGGGCGGGGTCGACGAAGACGGCGTCGAAGGGGGCGGTGTCGATCTCGGTGACATCCGCGCAGCGGACCTCGATGAGGCCGGCCAGGCCCAGCGCCTCGGCGTTGGCGCGGGCGACGGCGCAGGTCAGCGGATCACGGTCGACGGCCAGGACCGAGATCCCGGCGCGCGCGAGCGCGATCGCGTCGCCGCCGATGCCACAGCACAGATCGGCGACCCGGCGGACGCCGAACTCCACGAACCGGGCGGCGCGGTAGTCGGCGACGGAGGTGCGGGTGGACTGCTCGACACCGTTCGGCGTGAAGTACATGCGGTACGCGTCCTCGGCACCGAATTTGGCCACCGCCCGCTGCCGCAGCTCGGCCTGGGTCAGGGCCGCCGAGACCAGCGCCGGCGGATGGTCGCGGCGCAGCCGGGTCGCGGTGGCGAGCTCATGCGCCGGGTCGTAATCGCGGAGCGCGGAGAGCAGTGACTGCCCCTCTTCGCCGAGCAGTGAGTCGAAGGCGTCAACGTCCACATGGCCCATTCTCCCCGCTCCGGCGAGCGCATTCGCACGTCTGGGGCGAGCGGTTTCGCGCTCCGCGGCCGAAGATCACTTATGTGATGATGATCAAGACTGGCTTTTCGAGGTGTCTGGTTCTCGCCGCCACGACGGCGATCATGCTCACCGGATGCGGCAGCCTCGGTACTCCCGAGCCGTACGCCAAGGCGGGCCGGGCGGCCGACGCGCCGCCCGCATCCTCCGCCCCCGCGTCGGAGTGGCGGCCGCAGTCGGGGCCGGAGCCCGGGCCGGAGCCCGGGCAGGAATCCGGGCAGGAGCCGGAGGGGCGGCCCCCGGCGCCGCCCGTGCCACCGCCCCCCCACGCGGGCGCGCAGCCGCCCCCGGACGCGGACGCGTCACCGCCCCCGGGCTCGATGCCCGGGTCCGCCCCGCCGCCGGCCTCCGATCCCCCCGGCTCGGCCCCGCCGTGGGTGCGCTCGGCGCCGATGGGCGACCCGGACGCGTACCGCCGCTGGGGGCTCGACCGGCCGCTGGAGGTGCCGCCGCCCCCGCCCGCCGGCAAGCCGCTGCTCGGACCGCCGGGGCCGCAACGGGCGGCGGTGCCGCCGCTGGTGCGCCGGGTGCCCACCAACGACCGGGTGGTCTTCGTGACCATCGACGACGGCATCGAGAAGGACCCGCGCTTCGTGGAACAGGCCCGGGATCTCGGCCTGCCGTTCACCGCGTTCCTGACCGACAACGTGATCGGCGACCAGTACGGCTACTTCGACCAGCTCCGCCGACTCGGCAACCCGATGGAGAACCACACGCTCACCCATCCCAGCCTCGCCGGCATGAACTACGACGACCAGGTCCGGGAGATCTGCGGTCAGCAGGACATCCTCCGCAACCGCTTCGGCCGGCAGCCACGTCTCTTCCGCCCGCCCTACGGCGAGTACGACGAGACGACGCTGCACGCGGCGGCCTCCTGCGGGATCCAGACGGTGGTGCTGTGGCGCGCCGAGATGGAGACCCACGGGCTGGCGTACCGCTCCGGCGGGGAGCTGCGGCCGGGGGACATCATCCTCGCGCACTTCCGGGGCCCGGAGCAGCTGGAGGGGCAGTCCATGACCGACATGATCACTTCGCTGGTGCGTGCGATCCAGGCACAGGGGTTCACCATCGGCCGGCTGGAGGACTACGTATGACGCCGACCCGCGCGGCTCGCCACCTCGTCCCTTGGCACTCTGGTTGACTGAGTGCTAACCGCGTCATAATGTCGGGGCTGGCACTCGGGAGCACCGAGTGCCAGAGATACAGCGACGGGCAGGTCCGGCACCCGCGACGACGGATCCACCTGGTCGCCACCTCAGACAGTTAACCCCGTGAGATCTCCGAAGGGGGAGGTCGGATCGTGACGACCACCAGCTCCAAGGTTGCCATCAAGCCGCTTGAGGACCGCATTGTGGTCCAGCCGCTCGACGCCGAGCAGACCACGGCTTCGGGCCTGGTCATTCCGGACACCGCCAAGGAGAAGCCCCAGGAGGGCGTCGTCCTGGCCGTGGGCCCGGGCCGCTTCGAGGACGGCAAGCGTCTTCCGCTCGACGTCTCCGTCGGTGACGTCGTGCTGTACAGCAAGTACGGCGGCACCGAGGTGAAGTACAACGGCGAGGAGTACCTCGTCCTCTCGGCTCGCGACGTCCTCGCGATCATCGAGAAGTAATCACCGAAGTTTTGCCTATGAGCCGCGCCCCGGTGCCCGTGTCACAGATACCCGGGGTCGGGGCGCGGTTCGTTTGAGAGGACATACGCAACCCATGGCGAAGATCCTGAAGTTCGACGAGGACGCCCGTCGCGCCCTTGAGCGCGGCGTCAACAAGCTTGCGGACACCGTCAAGGTGACGATCGGCCCCCGTGGCCGCAATGTCGTCATCGACAAGAAGTTCGGTGCTCCGACCATCACCAACGACGGTGTCACCATCGCCCGCGAGGTCGAGGTCGAGGACCCGTTCGAGAACATGGGCGCCCAGCTGGTGAAGGAGGTGGCGACCAAGACCAACGACATCGCTGGTGACGGCACCACCACCGCCACCGTGCTGGCCCAGGCGCTGGTCCGCGAGGGCCTGAAGAACGTGGCCGCGGGTGCCTCCCCGGCCGCCCTGAAGAAGGGCATCGACGCGGCCGTCAAGGCCGTCTCGGACGAGCTGCTGGCCACCGCCCGCCCGATCGACTCCAAGTCCGACATCGCCGCCGTGGCCGGGCTGTCCGCTCAGGACAAGCAGGTCGGCGAGCTGATCGCCGAGGCGATGGACAAGGTCGGCAAGGACGGTGTCATCACCGTCGAGGAGTCCAACACCTTCGGCCTGGAGCTCGACTTCACCGAGGGCATGTCCTTCGACAAGGGCTACCTCTCCCCGTACATGGTGACCGACCAGGAGCGTATGGAGGCCGTCCTCGACGACCCGTACATCCTGATCCACCAGGGCAAGATCGCCTCGATCCAGGACCTCCTGCCGCTGCTGGAGAAGATCATCCAGGCCGGCGCCAGCAAGCCGCTGCTGATCATCGCCGAGGACGTGGAGGGCGAGGCCCTGTCCACCCTCGTCGTCAACAAGATCCGTGGCACCTTCAGCGCCGTCGCGGTGAAGGCCCCGGGCTTCGGCGACCGCCGTAAGGCGATGCTCGGCGACATCGCGGCCCTCACCGGCGCGACCGTCATCGCCGAGGAGGTCGGCCTCAAGCTCGACCAGGCCGACCTGGACGTGCTGGGCACCGCCCGCCGCGTGACCGTCACCAAGGACGACACCACCATCGTCGACGGTGGCGGCAAGCCCGGGGACGTCCAGGCGCGTATCAACCAGATCAAGGCCGAGATCGAGTCCACCGACTCCGACTGGGACCGCGAGAAGCTGCAGGAGCGGCTCGCGAAGCTGGCCGGCGGCGTGTGCGTGATCCGCGTGGGCGCGGCCACCGAGGTCGAGCTCAAGGAGAAGAAGCACCGTCTGGAGGACGCCATCTCCGCGACCCGCGCCGCGGTCGAGGAGGGCATCGTCTCCGGTGGTGGCTCCGCTCTGGTCCACGCCGCGAAGGTGCTTGAGGGCAGCCTGAACCTCCAGGGCGACGAGGCCACCGGTGCCGCCGTGGTCCGCCGCGCGGTCGTCGAGCCGCTGCGCTGGATCGCCGAGAACGCCGGTCTCGAGGGCTACGTCATCACCGCGAAGGTCGCCGAGCTCCCCAAGGGCCACGGCTACAACGCGGCGACGGAGGAGTACGGCGACCTGGTCAAGGCCGGCGTCATCGACCCGCTCAAGGTCACCCGCTCCGCGCTGGAGAACGCCGCGTCGATCGCCTCGCTGCTGCTCACCACCGAGACCCTGGTGGTCGAGAAGCCGGCCGAGGAAGAGTCGGACGCGGGCCAGGGCCACGGCCACGCGCACTGACGCCGCTGAGTGTCTGAGCGTCTGTGCATCTGACGCGCAACGAAGGCGCGGTCACCCCACCGGGGTGACCGCGCCTTCGCGCTCCCGCCTTCGCGCTCCGCCTTCGCGTTGCGGTGGGTGGGCCTGGGCCAAGGCCCGGACCCGCACCCGTGGCGTGGGCGAGTGCGGGTATCGTTTCGCGCCTTCGGCGCATTGGAGCATCGGTCGGGTAGGGGGCGGGCACCGGAGCGTCGCCGTCCGGCGGGCCGGTGGGGGTGGCCGTCCCGACCGGGTGCCGGCGCCGTTCCCGACTGGCGGGCCGGTGGGACGGATGGCGCGCCCACCCGGGTACCTTCCGAAATCGCTTGATGAAGTAGTTGCGCCAGGTCAAACGTTTTTAGGGAGGGGTGCCCATCCGGGCGCGGTGCCACCGGCCCGTCTGAAGCTCGGCCCCCGCCGGGCCGGTGGACGGCGACGGCGCGGCCACCCGCCCCCTCCCCCGCCCGATGCTCCAATGCGCCGAAGGCGCGAGACGAGAGCTGAGCCTGGCCACGCCGCGTGCGCGGCGCCGACCCGGACTCGACCCACCCACCGCAGGAACCGGCGCCGAAGACGCGAAACGAGAGCCGCACCCGGCCACGCCGCGTGCGCGGCGCCGACCCGGACTCGACCCACCCACCGCAGGAACCGGCGCCGGGCCACGCCGCGACCGGGGTCAGACCTCCGCCGCGCCCACCTCAACGCTCTCGAAGCGCCACCGGTGAACCGCTCGGCGGACCAGGTCCTCGCCCGGTTCCGGGAGTTCCGGGAGGTCCGGGGTGTCGTAGGTGCCGTCCCACCAGGTGATCACGAGGACCCGGTCCTCCGGGGCGCGGAAGGTTTCGCGGCGGAGCGGGGGCGGGTCGAGCGGCTGGTGGGTGGCCCAGGTGAGCAGGTCCTCACCCCGGCCCGGTACGGCTCGGGCTTCCCACATCAGGGCGACGGTCATGCGTAGAGGTTCTTCCGGCTCAGCTCGTGGACGTGGTCATGGGAGTGGGCGTGGGCGTGGGCCTCGGGGTCCGGGACGTGGGGGTCCGTCACCGGGAGCGAGGAGTCCGCCGAGAGATCCCAGGCCGACGTCGACCTCCCCCGCGCCACCATCTCCGCACCGAGCGCCGCCACCATCGCCCCGTTGTCCGTGCACAGCTTGGGCCGGGGCACGCGGAGGGTGATGCCGGCGTCCTCGCAGCGGCGTTCGGCCTTGGCGCGCAGCCGGGAGTTGGCGGCGACGCCGCCGCCGATCATCAGGTGGTCGACGCCCTCGTCCTTGCAGGCGCGGACGGCCTTGCGGGTCAGGACGTCCACCACCGCCTCCTGGAAGGAGGCCGAGACGTCGGCGACCGGGACGTCCTCGCCCGCTGCCCGCTTCGCCTCGATCCAGCGGGCGACGGCGGTCTTCAGGCCGGAGAAGGAGAAGTCGTACGCGGCGTCGCGCGGGCCGGTCAGACCGCGCGGGAAGGCGATCGCGTCCGGGTTTCCCTCGCGGGCGATGCGGTCGATGACGGGGCCGCCCGGGAAGCCGAGGTTCAGGACCCGGGCGATCTTGTCGAACGCCTCGCCCGCCGCGTCGTCGATGGTCGAGCCGAGGGGCCGTACATCGGCGGTGATGTCGGGCGCCAGGAGCAAGGAGGAGTGGCCGCCGCTCACCAGCAGCGCCATCGTCGGCTCGGGCAGCGGCCCGTGTTCGAGCTGGTCGACGCAGATGTGGGAGGCGAGGTGGTTGACGCCGTAGAGCGGCTTGCCGAGCGCGTACGCGTACGCCTTGGCGGCGGAGACGCCGACGAGCAGCGCGCCCGCGAGCCCGGGGCCGGCGGTGACGGCGATGCCGTCGAGGTCGGAGGCGGCGACCCCGGCGTCCTTCAGGGCGCGCTGGATGGTCGGGACCATCGCCTCCAGATGGGCGCGGCTGGCGACCTCGGGGACGACCCCGCCGAAGCGGGCGTGCTCGTCGACGCTGGAGGCGACGGCGTCGGCGAGGAGGGTGTGGCCGCGGACGATCCCGACGCCGGTCTCGTCGCAGGAGGTCTCGATACCGAGGACGAGGGGTTCGTCAGCCATGGGTCTTCGTTCCTTGTACTGAGGTCACGGGGGTGGTGGCCGTCACGGCCGGGTCGGTGAGCCGCATCACCAGGGCGTCGACGTTGCCCGGCTGGTAGTAGCCCCTGCGGACACCGATGGGTTCGAAGCCGAAGCGCTCGTACAGGCGCTGTGCGCGGGTGTTGTCGACGCGCACTTCGAGCAGCACCTCGCGGCATTCGAAGGCGGTGGCGGCGGTGATGAGGTCGGTGAGGAGGCGGGCGCCGAGGCCGGTGCCCCAGTGGTCGCGGGCGGTCGCGATGGTCTGGACGTCGCCGGTGCGGTCGAAGACGGCGAGACCGGCGTAGCCGACGAGGCGCTTGTCCGCCTCGGCCACCACGTAGTGCCGGGTTATCCCGCCGCCGCGGGCGTGGGCGAGCTCGGACCAGAACATCCCGCGCGACCAGGCGTCCTCCGGGAACAGCTCCTTTTCGAGCTCCAGCACCGGGTCGATGTCCCACCAGCGCATCTCGCGCAGGGTCACGTCCGTACCGGTCACTTCGGGGTGACCACCTTGTAGTTGGCGGGCACCTTCGCGTCCGGACGCCGCAGATACAGCGGCCGGTCCGGCAGCAGCTCCTCACCGCGCGCCAGCTTCTCGGCGGCGAGCGAGGCCAGCGCGCCGGCCGACTGGTACTCGGGCATCCCGTCCGGCACCTCGGCGAAGGCGGCCGGGTAGAGCCGCGCCCCCGCCCCGACGGCGGGGAGCCCGGCGACCCGCTCTGCGAGATCGGCCGGGTGGTCGACGGCGGGCTCGGTGACACGGGTGCGGGGGTCGTCGTACCGCGCCCAGTAGACCTCCTTGCGCCGCGCGTCCGTGGCCACGACGAAGGGGCCCTCCAGACCGGCCCGCCCGGCGGCGAAGGCGATCCCGTCGAGCGTGCACAGCCCGTGCACGGGGATCCCGAGCGCCGCCCCGAACGTGGCCGCCGTCACAAGGCCCACCCGCAGCCCGGTGTACGGGCCGGGGCCCACCCCGACGACGATCTCCGTCACCGCGCCGAGCTCGGCGCCCGCCGCCTTCAGGGTCCGGTGGACGGTGGGCAGCAACAGCTCGCCGTGACGCCGGGCGTCGACCTCGGCGGACTCTGCGACGACTTCGGCGCCGTCGTGGAGGGCGACGGTGACGGCGGGGGTGGCGGTATCAAGAGCGAGCAAGAGCACGAGGACAGCCTACGGCGCCGCCGGACTTACTACCGAAGGTGGAACAAGGCGGTGCCGGAGCGCCGGGAGCGCACCTCGGGGGGCGCGCGCCGGTGCTACCGTCGCCGTAAGTGTGTACGGGCCGTGAGCGCGTACTGACCGCAGGAGAGGGTTGCCGTCGTGGCAAGGAGCAGCACTGGGCCCGCCGTGGCCGTACTCACCGCCGCCGCACTCGCAGGTGTCGGCTTCCTCGGCTACCAGGCCGCCGCGACCGCCCCCGACCACCCCACCCAGGCCCGCCCCGGCTCGCACTCCGGCGGCGCGAAGGACAAGACCAAGGCCACACCGAAGCCGAAGGCCACGGCACTGCCTGCGCACTCGGGGACGGGACAGCGCGTCGTCTACTCGCTCGGCGACAAGCGGGTCTGGCTGGTCGCCGCCAATGAGCGGGCCACCCGCACCTTCGAGGTCGGCCCCAGCCCGGCGAGCCCTGATCCGGGGAGCTACCAGGTCACGGGCCACCGCCTCAGCGGGGTGGGGTCGGACGGGGTGCAGGTCGAGCACGTCGTCGTCTTCCACTCGGAAGGGGGGGCCGTGTTCGGTTTCAGCGCGGCGGTGGACGGCTCGATGCCGGATCCGAAGGCACGGAAGCGGACGGGGGCGATCCGGGAGAGCCGGGCGGACGGGGCGGCGCTCTACGATTTCGCCCGGATCGGCACCAAGGTCGTCGTGGTCGCGTAGGCCGGTCTCCCCCGCTTGCCTACGCGGCGTCGCGGGTTTCGTCGGCCGGGGGCTGGTCGTTCTCGGTCGGCTCGGCGGCCGGGGGCTCCTCCGTCGGCGGAGTCGAGACCGCGCTCGCCGCGGCGCATGCCGCCAGCAGCTCCGTCATCGACGGGGAGCGGTCATCGCTCCGGCTCCGGTCGGCTCCGACCGCGGATTCTTGGGCCGACATGGATGCCTCCTGAGGGTCCTGGGGCAGTCGGACGAAAGACGAAGCACACAGGCAGGTTAGGTACACCTAACCACGCTTCCCCTACCATGTGACCACGGCCGATGCCCAGAGCGCAACATCATGCCGACGGCTTGTCGGAATCTACCCCGTCATCCGGCGAGCGATGCCAGGTCCTCGCCCGCCCACCTCGGGCCGACGCCCGTCACCACCACATCGCGGACGTCGTCCACGTCGTCCACCACCGCCGGGTCCGACCCCACCGTGCGCTCGATCACCACATGCAGACGGTTCTCCGAGAGCCCCTCGACCTTTCCCTCGCCCCACTCCACCGCCACCACCGAATCCGGCAGGGACACGTCCAGGTCGAGGTCCTCCATCTCGTCGAGGCCGCCCCCCAGCCGGTACGCGTCGACGTGGACCAGCGGCGGGCCGTCGGACAGCGACGGGTGGACCCGGGCGATGACGAACGTGGGCGAGGTGACCGCCCCGCGGACGCCGAGGCCCTCGCCCAGGCCCCGGGTCAGCGTCGTCTTGCCCGCGCCCAGTTCGCCGGTGAGGAGCACCAGGTCACCGGGGCGCAGCAGCTTGGCGAGTCTGCGTCCCACGTCCCGCATGTGGTCGGGAGAGGTGACGGTGATGCGCGTGCCTACGTCCATACCCGCCGATGGTACTCAGCCGGACACGTCCCGCCTGGCGCGTCCGCCGAGACCGTCCACGGCCCGTGCCAGCAGCTCGGTCAGGTGTCCGTTGACCACCTCGGGGTGCTCCAGGATCACCAGGTGCCCGGCCTCCTCCACGACGACCAGTTCGGCACCGGGCAGCAGTTCCGCGATGGCCTCGCTGTGCTCCATCGGCGTGATCAAGTCCTTGTCACCCGTGAGCACCAGCACCGGCAGCCCGTCGAAGTTCGGCAGCGCCGCCGCCTTGTCGTGCTCGATGAACGCCGGATAGAACTCCGCGACCACATCGATCGGCGTCGCCTCGATCAGTCGCTCCGCGAAGCGCGCGACCCCCGGGTCCACGTCCTTCGAACCGAACGAATATCGCTTGATCAGCCCCGCGAAGAGATCGGCGGTCGCCCGCCGGCCCCGCTCCACCAGTTCGACCTGCCAGCCCAGCGCCTTGAGCAGCCCCGGCAGCACCCGCCGGACCGCGTTCATACCGACCACCGGAAGACCGAAGCTGACCTCGCCGAGCCGGCCCGCGGACGTACCGAGGAAGGCCGCCCCGATCACGCGTTCGCGGATCAGGTCGGGGTACTGGGCGGCCAGCGCCATCATCGTCATGCCGCCCATGGAGTGGCCGACGAGCAGCAGCGGGCCCTCGGGCGCGGCCGCGTCGATCACAGCCTTCAGATCGCGGCCGAGCTGGTCGATGGTGACCTTCGTACCGTCGCAGCCCCGCGCCGAGCGGCCGTGGCAGCGCTGGTCCCAGTAGACCGTGCGGCACACCTCGCGCAGCGCGGAGCGCTGGAAGTGCCAGGAGTCCTGGCCGAGGCAGTAGCCATGGCTGAAGATCACGGTGACGGGGACGGCTGCCGCCCGGCGCGCGAACCGCCGCTTGCGCCGCGGCGGGCGCGTCGCGCGCGACGGCGCGGAGGCGCTCTCCCGCACCTCCTCGACCTCGTAGTACAGCTCGGTGCCATCGTCGGCGATCGCCGCGCCAGGGGTACCGCGCAGGGTGCCGTACGGGCCCTCGGCGTCGAGCGCGAGCCGCGCCTTGCGCCGTACGCCCCGGCCGACCGTCAGCCGCTCCACCGCGACGCCCGCCGCCGCGCCCGCCGCGAGGACGCCGATCGCGGCTCCCGCGAACCCGGCGCCGCGCCGCCAGCCCACGGCTGTGGCCCCCGCCGCGACTCGCGTCGCCATCTCTGCCGTGCTGTCGTCGCCCATGGTCAGATCCCTGTGCCCCCGTGCTCACCTACATAAACGCGGGGGACGCGGCCCCCGATACGCGTGACGATCTCATAGCCGATCGAGCCCACGGCCCGCGCCCAGTCCTCGACGGTCGGCTCCCCCCGGTCGCCCGGTCCGAACAGCACCGCCTCGTCCCCCGGGGCCGCGCTGTCACCGCCCAGATCCACCACGAACTGGTCCATCGCCACCGTGCCGGCGACGGTCCGCCACTTGCCCGCGACCAGCACCGGGCCGGTGTCGGAGGCATGGCGCGGGATGCCGTCCGCGTAGCCGAGGGGCACGAGCGCGAGGGTCGTCTCGCCGGGGGTGACATAGCGGTGACCGTAGGAGACGCCATGGCCGCCCGGCACCCGCTTCACCGAGGCGAGCGAGGCGGACAGGGTCATGGCCGGGCGCAGTCCGAAGTCGGCGGGGACGCCGAGCTCGGGCGACGGCGAGATGCCGTAGACGGCGATCCCGGTCCGTACGAGATCGAAGTGCGACTCGGGGACGGTCAGGGTCGCCGGGGAGTTGGCCAGGTGGCGCACCTCGGGCCGCAGCCCCGCCCGCTCCGCCTGCCCGACCATCTCGCGGAAGACGGACAGCTGGGCGCCGATCGAGGGGTGGCCCGGCTCGTCCGCGCACGCGAAGTGGGACCACAGCCCGGTCACCCGCACGGCCCCCTCCGCCTCGGCGGCGCGGGCCTCGGCGACAAGGGCGGGCCAGTCGGCGGGCTGACAGCCGCTGCGGCCCAGCCCGGTGTCGGCCTTCAGCTGGAGCCGGGCGGTGCGGCCGCTCGCGCGGGCCGCGGCGACGACCTCGCGCAGCGCCCACAGGCCGCTGGCCGAGACGTCGATCTCCGCTTCGATCGCCTCCCGCCACGGGCCGCCGGGCGTCCACAGCCAGCACATCAGCCGGCCGGTGTCGCCCGCCGCACGCAGCTCGAACGCCTCCTCGGGGGTGGCGGTGCCCAGCCAGCTCGCGCCCGCCTCACGGGCCGCGCGGGCGCAGGGCACCGCGCCGTGGCCGTAGCCGTCCGCCTTGACCACGGCCATCAGCTCGGCAGTGGGCGCCGCTTCACGCAGCACCCGCACATTGGCCCGTAGGGCGGCCAGATCGACCACGGCACGGGCGCGCATCGGTGTCTCGTCCATCTCCGTCAGTCTCTCAGGCCGATCAGCCCACTGGAGTGTGTGCCTCCCCGCAAGGAGTGCCCGCCGTTCGGGAGACTATGGCCATGAGGATTGCCTACAGCGTCGAGACCGTACGGTCCGCGGAGCGGGCCTTGATGGCCCGGCTGCCCGCAGGAGCGCTCATGCAGCGCGCGGCGGCCGGGCTCGCCGCCGCCTGCGCCGACCTGCTGGACCGGGTGTACGGGGCCCGGGTGGCCCTGCTCGTCGGCAGCGGCGACAACGGCGGGGACGCGCTCTACGCTGGCGCCCGGCTGGCCCGGCGCGGCGCCGGGGTCACCGCGGTGCTGCTCACCCCCGACCGCGCCCACCCCGGCGGACTCGCCGCCCTGCGGGCGTCCGGCGGGCGCGCGGTGCCGGCCGCCGGCGGCGAAGCGGTCCTGGCCCGCGCCGACCTCGTGATCGACGGAATCGTCGGCATCGGCGGCAAGGGCGGGCTGCGGCCCGAGGCCGAGCGGCTGGTCCGGGCGGTGCGCGGCACGATCGTCTCCGTCGACCTGCCGAGCGGGGTGGACGCGGACACCGGCGAGGTGCGGGGGGCCGCCGTGCGCGCGGACGCGACCGTCACCTTCGGTACGTACAAGCCCGGTCTGCTCATCGACCCGGCGCACGAGCACGCGGGCGCGCTGCGCCTGGTCGACATCGGCCTGGACGCGTATCTGCCGGACGTCCCCGACGCGGAGGCGCCGCAGCACGACGACGTCGCGGCGCTGCTGCCCCGGCCGGCGCCGGAAAGCGACAAGTACCGGCGGGGCGTCGTCGGCGTCGTGGCGGGCTCCGCCCGCTACCCCGGCGCGGCGGTGCTGGCCGTCTCGGGCGCGCTGCGGGGCGGCGCCGGGGCGGTGCGCTACGTGGGGCCCGCGGCCGACACCGTGATCGCGCGCTTCCCCGAGACCCTCGTCCACACCGGCCCCCCGGCCAAGGCGGGCCGGGTCCAGGCATGGGTCGTCGGCCCCGGGCTCGGCGACGGCGCCGCGGCCCGGCACTCCCTGGAGGACGTCCTCGCCTCCGATGTCCCCGTCCTCGTCGACGCCGACG
The DNA here is from genome assembly GCF_040606675.1 of Streptomyces sp. NPDC005393. NCBI lineage: Bacteria > Bacillati > Actinomycetota > Actinomycetes > Kitasatosporales > Streptomycetaceae > Streptomyces > Streptomyces sp. NPDC005393. Next base: position 12,994 of record NZ_JBEXFG010000013.1, read on the forward strand.
GGCTCCACCTGCTGCCCTCCGGCGATCTGCGGGGACGCGCGGCCCAGACCGTCCTCACCCCGCACGCGGGCGAGGCGGCGGCGCTGCTCGGTGTGAGCCGTGAGGAGGTCGAGGCGGGCCGGCTGGCCGCCGTACGGGCCCTGGCCGAGCGCTACGGCGCGACGGTGCTGCTGAAGGGGTCGACCACGCTGATCGCCGACGGGCAGGGGCCCGTGCGCGTCAACCCCACCGGCACCGGCTGGCTGGCCACAGCGGGCAGCGGCGACGTCCTGTCCGGACTGGCCGGCTCCCTGCTCGCCGCGGGCCTCGCCGCCCGCGACGCGGCCTCGGTGGGCGCCTACCTCCACGGCCTGGCCGCCCGCCGCGCGACGGCCCCCCACGGCGCGCCGATCGTGGCGGACGACGTGGCGAGGGAGCTCCCCGAGACCTGGCGCGATGTGCTGGCCTGATTTTCAGGGCTCGGTTCGCCTCCGGGGGCAGCGCTCGCGGGCCCCCGAGGGCTCCCGCCGATACGGGGTGCCCGCCCGGCTGGGGGCACCTCCCAGCGGTAGAAAGGGAGCGCGCGAACCCCTCGGGTTCCCATCCGGTATGGGGTGCCCGCCCGGCTGGGGGCACCTCCCAGCACTAGCTGGGGGCACCTCCCAGCACTAGCTGGGGGCGAGCCGAAGGGGCGGCGCCGCTGTCGAAAGGGAGAGCGCGCGCAGGCCCCGAGGGCTGCGATCGATATGCGGCTACCGCCGCGCGAGTGGCCGAGCACGGTAGACCTTCGACCGGGGGTCCCCCGGCCGAAGGCCGGGGGAGGCTTGAGCGCCCCGGAGGCGAACCGTGCCCAAAAAGGGGTTAGCCCTCCGCGATCACCACCGCCGAGGCGACGCCCGCGTCATGGCTCAGCGACACATGCCAGCCCCGCACACCCAGCTCGGCCGCCCGCGCGGCCACGGTGCCGCGCACCGACAGGCGCGGGCGTCCGCTGGGCTCGGTCAGGACCTCCGCGTCCGTCCACCGCAGGTCGCCCGGCGCGCCCAGGGACTTCGCCAGCGCCTCCTTGGCCGCGAACCGGGCCGCCAGCGAGGCGACGCCGCGGCGCTCCCCGCTCGGCAGCCACAGCTCGGCCTCGACGAACAGCCGATCCGCCATCCCCGGCGTACGCCGCAGCGCGTCCGCGAAACGGTCGATCTCGGCCACGTCGATGCCCACGCCTACGATCATGCGCTCACTCGACGGTGACCGACTTGGCCAGGTTCCGCGGCTGGTCGACCTCGTTCCCGCGCGCCGTCGCCAGCTCGCAGGCGAAGACCTGGAGCGGCACGGTGGCCACCAGGGGCTGGAGCAGGGTCGGGGTGACGGGGATCTCGATCAGATGGTCGGCGTAGGGGGCGACCGTCTCGTCCCCGCGCTCCGCGATGACGATCGTCCGGGCGCCGCGCGCCCGGATCTCCTGGATGTTCGAGACGATCTTGTCGTGCAGCACCGAGCGTCCGCGCGGCGACGGCACGACGACCACCACCGGCACATCCTGCTCGATCAGCGCGATCGGCCCGTGCTTGAGCTCGCCCGCCGCGAACCCCTCGGCATGCATGTACGCCAGCTCCTTGAGCTTCAGCGCACCCTCCAGCGCGACCGGGTAGCCCACGTGCCGCCCCAGGAAAAGCACGGTGTTCTTGTCGGCGAGGGTGCGGGCGAGCTCCCGTACCGGCTCCATCGTCTCCAGGACCTCCTCCACCTGGGTGGCGATCTCGGAGAGCTCGCGGATCACGGAGAGGATCTCGTCGCCCCACTTGGTGCCGCGTACCTGCCCCAGATAGAGGGCCACCAGATAGCAGGCGACCAGCTGGGTGAGAAACGCCTTGGTGGAGGCGACGGCGACCTCGGGCCCGGCGTGGGTGTAGAGCACGGCGTCCGATTCGCGTGGAATCGTGGAGCCGTTCGTATTGCAGATGGCGAGCACCTTCGCACCCTGCTCCCGCGCGTGCCGCAGCGCCATCAGCGTGTCCATGGTCTCGCCCGACTGCGAGATGGCGATCACCAGCGTCCGCTGGTCGAGGATCGGGTCGCGGTAGCGGAACTCGCTGGCCAGCTCGGTCTCACAGGGGATCCGGGTCCAGTGCTCGATGGCGTACTTGGCGATCATCCCGGCGTGGTAGGCGGTTCCGCACGCCACGATCACGACCTTGCTGACCTCGCGCAGCACGGACGCCGGGATCCGGACCTCGTCCAGCAGGAGGTTCCCGGCCAGGTCGATACGGCCCAGGAGGGTGTCCGCGACGGCCTTCGGCTGCTCGGCGATCTCCTTGAGCATGAAGTAGTCGTAGCCGCCCTTCTCGGCGGCGGAGGCGTCCCAGTCCACGTGGTACGGGCGGACCTCGGCGGGCGCCCCGTCGAAGTCGGTGACCGTCACCCCGTCCCGGCGCGCCTCCACGACCTGGTCCTGGCCCAGCTCGATGGCCTCGCGGGTGTGCGCGATGAAGGCGGCCACATCGGAGGCGAGAAACGCCTCGTCCTCGCCGACGCCGACGACCAGCGGCGAGTTCCGGCGCGCCCCGACCACCACATCGGGCGCGTCCGCGTGCACCGCGACCAGGGTGAAGGCGCCCTCCAGCCGGCGGCAGACCTGGCGCATGGACTCGGCCAGATCGCCGCAGGACGAGAAGGACTCGGCGAGCAGATGCGCCACGACCTCGGTGTCCGTCTCGGAGGTCAGCTCATGGCCGCGCTCGGTCAGCTCGGCACGGAGCGCCGCGAAGTTCTCGATGATGCCGTTGTGGACGACGGAGACCCGGCCCGCGTTGTCCAGATGCGGATGGGCGTTGGCGTCGGTCGGACCGCCGTGGGTGGCCCAGCGCGTGTGGCCGATACCGGTGCTGCCACTGGGCAGCGGACGGTCGGCCAGCTCCTTCTCCAGGTTGGCGAGCTTGCCCGCCTTCTTGGCGGCGGCCAGCCCGCCGTCGGCCAGCACGGCCACGCCGGCCGAGTCATAGCCGCGGTACTCGAGCCGCTTGAGCCCGGCAAGGACGACATCGAGGGCGGACTGCCCTCCCACATAACCAACGATTCCGCACATGCACGCAGCGTACGACCCCCACCCCCGCACCGGGGTGACCGACCCCACGCCCCCGCGCACCCCACTCCCCGGTCCCCAGCCCACACAATGAGGGTGTGATCACGTCAACCGCGCGCGCGGCGCGCACCGTGCGCGCCCCACAGCGGCGGAGCGGCGAGGCAAGCCCGTACGTGGATCTGTCACGCGCCGAGTGGAGCGCGCTGCGGGACAAGACCCCGCTGCCGCTGACCGCCGAGGAGGTGGAGCGGCTGCGCGGGCTCGGCGACGCCATGGACCTCGACGAGGTACGGGACGTCTACCTCCCGCTCTCCCGGCTGCTCAACCTCTACGTCGCCGCGACCGGCCGGCTGCGCGGCGCGCTCAACACCTTCCTCGGCGGTACGAAGAAGGGCGGCGGCACCCAGGACGGCACCCCCTTCGTCATCGGCGTGGCGGGCAGCGTCGCGGTCGGCAAGTCCACCACCGCCCGGCTGCTCCAGGCGCTGCTGGCCCGCTGGCCCGAGCACCCCCGCGTCGAGCTGATCACCACTGACGGCTTCCTCTACCCCAACGCCGAGCTGTACCGGCGCGGGCTGATGTCGCGCAAGGGGTTCCCCGAGTCGTACGACCGCAGGGCGCTGACCCGCTTCGTCGCCGATGTGAAGGCGGGCAAGGCGGAGGTCACGGCGCCGGTCTACTCCCACCTGATCTACGACATCGTCCCGGACGAGCGGCTGACCGTGCACCGCCCCGACATCCTGATCGTCGAGGGGCTCAATGTGCTCCAGCCCGCGCTGCCCGGCAACGACGGGCTGACCCGGGTCGGGCTCGCGGACTTCTTCGACTTCAGCGTGTACGTCGACGCCCGCACCGAGGACATCGAGCGCTGGTACCTCGGCCGCTTCAAGAAGCTGCGCGAGACGGCCTTCCAGGACCCGTCCTCGTACTTCCGCAAGTACACCCAGGTCTCCGAGGACGAGGCGCTCGACTACGGCCGGATGATCTGGCGGACCATCAACCAGCCGAATCTGAAGCAGAATGTCCAGCCGACGCGGGGACGGGCGACGCTGGTCCTCCGCAAGGGCCCCGACCACAAGGTCCAGCGGCTGTCCCTGCGCAAGCTCTGAGGGCGACGCTGCCGCCCCACGGAGCCTTCCGCACGAGCAGCGTCAGCGTGCCCGCCCGCACGATCCGGACGGGCCGGAGAATCAGCCCGTCCGGCGAGTGAGGACCGGGGCCGGGGCTAGCCCAGGGCGGACTTGACGACGTCCGCCAGGCGGCCGGCCATGGAGCGGGCCTGGTCGATGTCGGCGGCCTCGACCATCACGCGGACCAGCGGCTCCGTACCCGACGGACGGAGCAGGACCCGGCCCGTCTCGCCCAGCTCGCGCTCCGCCTCCGACACGGCCGTGGCGAGCTCGGCGCTGGAGGAGACGCGGGCCTTGTCGACGTCCGGGACGTTGACCAGGACCTGGGGAAGGCGCTCCATGACGCCCGCCAGGTCGGCCAGCGTGCGGCCCGTCGCGGCGACGCGGGCGGCGAGCAGCAGGCCGGTCAGGGTGCCGTCGCCCGTCGTCGCGTGGTCGAGGACGATGACGTGGCCGGACTGCTCGCCGCCGAGGGCGTAGCCGTACGCCTTCATCTCCTCCAGCACATAGCGGTCCCCGACCGCCGTCTGGACCAGCTCGACGCCCTCCCGCCGCATGGCGAGCTTGAAGCCGAGGTTCGACATCACGGTGCCGACGACCGTGTCCTTGCGCAGGGTGCCCGCCTCGCGCATCGCGAGGGCGAGGACGGCGAGGATCTGGTCGCCGTCGACCTCGCGGCCCACCGCGTCCACGGCGAGGCAGCGGTCGGCGTCGCCGTCGTGGGCGATGCCGAGGTCGGCCCGGTGCTCGACGACGGCGGCCTGGAGCCTGGCCAGATGGGTGGAGCCGTAGCCGTCGTTGATGTTGAGCCCGTCCGGCTCGGTGCCGATCGTGACGACCTCGGCCCCGGCCTGCGCGAACGCCTCCGGGGAGACGCGAGCGGCGGCCCCGTGCGCCCCGTCGATGACGACCTTGAGCCCGTCCAGCCGGTTGGGGAGGACGCCGACGAGGTGCGCGACGTAGTTGTCGAAGCCCTCCTCGTAGGTCCGCACCCGGCCCACCCCGGCCCCCGTCGGCCGGTCCCACGGCTCGCCGGAGGCGTGCGCGTGGTAGGTGGTCTCGATGCGGTCCTCCAGCTCGTCGGCGAGCTTGTGGCCGCCGCGGGCGAAGAATTTGATGCCGTTGTCGGGCATCGGGTTGTGGCTGGCGGAGAGCATCACCCCGAGGTCCGCGTCGAGCGCGCCGGTCAGATGGGCGACGGCCGGCGTCGGCAGCACACCGACCCGCAGGACGTCCACACCCGCGCTCGCCAGCCCCGCCACCACGGCCGCCTCCAGGAACTCCCCGGACGCGCGCGGATCCCGCCCGACCACCGCCACCGGCCGATGGCCCTCGAAGGTACCCAGCTCGGCGAGCACATGCGCCGCCGCGACCGACAGGCCGAGCGCCATCTCAGCCGTCAGGCCGGCGTTCGCGACGCCGCGCACACCATCCGTACCGAAGAGTCGTCCCACTGGTGTCCTCCGAGATTACGAGCTGGGGGGCAGAAGCTTGCTGGAAGCTTGCTTGAAGGTATACGCCCCCAGGTGGCGATAGCCGAACGCCCCGGGGCACGGATGGTGCCGCCGGGGCGTTCGAATAAGCAGCGAAGCCGCACGATCCGCAATGATGCGCGGAGGGCGAGGATTAGCGCTTGCTGTACTGCGGCGCCTTGCGGGCCTTCTTCAGACCGGCCTTCTTACGCTCGGTGGCGCGGTCGTCACGGGTCAGGAAGCCGGCCTTCTTGAGCGGGGCGCGGTTGTTGTCCACGTCCGCCTCGTTCAGCGCACGGGCGATGCCCAGACGCAGCGCACCGGCCTGTCCGGAGACGCCGCCGCCCGAGATGCGGGCGACGACGTCGTAGCGGTCGTCCAGCTCGAGCACCTTGAAGGGCTCGTTGACTTCCTGCTGGTGGACCTTGTTGGGGAAGTACCCCTCAAGGGTCCGACCGTTGATCTTCCACTGGCCGCTGCCCGGCACGATGCGCACACGCGCCACGGCGTTCTTGCGGCGCCCGGTGCCGGCGGCCGGCTGCGGCTCACCGAAGCGGGAAGCGAGCGACTCGGAGGTGTACTCCGACTCGACCGTCTCAACGCTCTCGGTGGTGTACTCCTCGACATCGAGGGGGGTCTCGGCGGGGGTCTCGGGGGTGGTCTCGGCCACGATGCTCCTCAGATTCTTTTCGTCTTAGGTGGTGGCCGGGACTACTGCGCGACCTGGGTGATCTCGAACGGGACCGGCTGCTGAGCGGCGTGCGGGTGCTGGCCACCCGAGTACACCTTCAGCTTCGAGAGCATCTGACGGCCCAGGGTGTTCTTGGGGAGCATGCCCTTGATGGCCTTCTCGACGGCCTTCTCGGGGTTCTTCTCCAGCAGCTCGTCGTAGCGGATGGAGCGCAGACCACCCGGGTATCCGGAGTGGCGGTACGCCATCTTCTGGGTCCGCTTGTTACCGGAAAGGTGCACCTTGTCGGCGTTGATGATGATGACGAAGTCACCAGTGTCGACATGCGGCGCGTACACCGGCTTGTGCTTGCCTCGCAGCAGGGTGGCAGCCTGGGTGGCCAGGCGGCCCAGAACAACGTCGGTGGCATCGATGACGTGCCACTGACGCTGGACGTCGCCGGGCTTGGGGCTGTACGTACGCACGGTCGTAGCCTTCGCTTCTTCAGTGATGGGGCCTCCCCAAGCCCGCTAGGGCTTAGGGGAAGGGTCCGGACACGGGCCACCCGGACGATCACGACAGCCTTGGCCGCACGTCGGTGACGCATCCGCGTGCCTGCCGCTGGTCATCGGCCCGGTGGACCGGCGTAACGGCCTCTCACGTGAGAACGAGCAAGCCAATACGCATAACGAACTGGCAGAATACCGGCCCGCCCCCGCACGGGTCAAAACGCCCCTGCGCTCCACGCAGCACGCCACGCCCACTCGGCCCCTGCGCTCACCCCGGAGGCCGACCTCCGACCGGGGGGCGTGGGCACAGCCGGCCCGCACCCGGCAGCCCGCCCGGGCGGCGCATACCGGCAAGATCGTGGGCATTCGTTCCGCGGGCCCGGGGGCACCTCCCAGCGGTAGCCGGGGGCGGGTGGGCACAGCCGGCCCGCACCCGGCAACGGCCCGCACCCCGGCGCCCGCGTAGCCGTACCCCGCGACGGAGCCCGGGAACGGGCGGGGCGGCGCAGGGCGCTCATCGCCCCGTCCCGGTCCTCGGCGTGCTCGGTCCACAGGATGTCGACGAGGGTGCGCCCCACCGGTCCGTACTCCGGATGCCCTGCCTCCACATGACCCATGACCCATGCCCCATGACCGGATTGTGACCGGGGGCCGCCGACCGGGCCCACCGGTTCAAGAGCCGGCCGGATTACGATGTGCGCCATGAGCTTTGGGCAAGGGGGGCCGTACGGGCCCGGGGGATCTCAGCCATCGACACCGGACTGGGCCGCGCTCGCCGACAACACCGCCGCGCGCAACCGGCGCCGCAGGCTGCTCTTCATCGGCGGTGGGGTGCTCGCCACGGCGGCCGTCGCGGCGATCGTCGCCACCGCCGTGGTCAGCAGCGGCGGCAAGGACAAGGCCGACGGCAATGCGGCCAGTCAGCTGCCCACGCCCCAGGATCTGCCGAGCGAGTCGGCGACGTCCGAGCCCACCTTCTCCGATGTCGCCCCGCCGGCCCCGCCCAGGCCGCTGGACATCCTCTCCAGCGCGAAGCGGGACAAGGCGCCGCTCAGCGCGGACACCCTCTTCCCCGAGAAGAAGGCGGCCACGGACGACCGCTCGTACGCCAAGGCCACGACCGCCTCGACGACGAGCTGCGCCGCGGCGACCCAGGGGGCGCTCGGCTCGATCCTGGCCGACAACGGCTGCCGCAAGGTGTTCCGGGCGACGTTCTCCCGGGACGGCGTCGCGGTGACGGTCGGCGTCGCCGTCTTCGACGGCAAGGCGGCGGCGGAGAAGGCGAAGGACCGGTACCGGCCCAACATCGCCTCGCTGGCCGGCGGCGGGGTGCCGTCCTTCTGCCGCCGGACGGCCTGCCGCAGCTCGGCCAACGCCATCGGCCGGTACGCCTACTTCACCATCTCCGGCTATACGTCGGGCAAGGCGGTCACGGAGTCGGAGACCAAGGCCCTCCAGGCGGGCCGGGACCTGGCCGACTACACCTTCCGCCGCATCCTGGCCCGCGGCAACGCACAGGCGTCGGCGGCCGCGGCCGCCACCGGCTGAGACCGGAGGCGGCCGCCGGACGGGGCCTGGGCCGCCGGACAGAACCTAGGAGCGCGCCGCCTTCTCGACCTTCGCCACCTGGGCGCTGAGCAGCTCCTGGGGGATCTCGGACGTCGTCGGATCGGCGAGGTTGACGCCGAAGAACACCGTCAGCTGCGGACCCGAGCGCACCACCGTGAACTTGATGACGGCCTTCTCCTTGCCGCCGTCGAGCAGGCTGTAGGCGACCGCCTCGTCGCCCAGCTTGGGCGCGTCCAGCGATGACACCTTCGCGACGTCGGACTTCTCCCCGGAGCCGTCCTTCGCCTCGAATCCGTCCTGACAGGCCGTCACCGCGTCGCGGATGTCCTTGACGGTCCTCTCGGCGTCGCCCGGGCCGTAGGAGGAGACCCGGAACAGGCCGGAGCCGCCGACCTTCGCGGCGGAGCCGGAGCCGGCGTACATGCGGTAGACGCCGGCCTTGGGCGCCGGGTCGAAACGGGAGCCCATCAGCGCGGCCAGCGGCTGGCACGCGGGCTTCGCGGCCTTCGCCTCCCCGCCGTCGCTGAACTCCTTCTCCGTCATCTTCCGGATCTCGAAGCCCTTGACCTCGCCCTTGGCGAGCGCGGCCTGCTGCAGGGCGGACGCGGACAGGGGCTGTGCGGCGGGTGCGCTGCTCGCGGCCTTGTCGCCGTTCTTGCCGCCGCTCTTCGCGCTGTCGCTCTTGCCGTCGCCGGAGTCGCCGCCACAGCCGGCCGTCAGGCCCAGCGCCGTGATCATCGCCGCCGCCGCGAGCACGGCTCGCCGCGCCCCAGACTTGTTCATGCCTTTGTCCACCCTTGGTTGACGTCCCGCCCACATGCTTCGGTCATCCAACTACGGGCGGTCGTAAGCGGCCAAGCGTTTTCCATGACGATCCAATATCGCCACCGTATGGACATCACCTCGCCTTCCCGCGGACGCCTGGGACCGCCGAAGGTTGCCTCAATGTGGCGCATCCCATATCACCATGCGCATAAGCAACCTTTTCGTGCTCACCCTGTCTTACCGACCGATCGGTCCTTACTGGCTCCATACCGGCATCACACCGGCCCCATACCGGCTCCGTGCAGCCTGGTTCGGAACCAGAACGAGAAGCGTGGCCCCGGAGGGGAGGGCATGACGCGGCAGATCCAGCGCGCCGCGCGTACATCACCATGAAGATTACTTTTCTGCTGCACAACGCCTATGGAATCGGCGGCACCATCCGGTCGACCTTCAATGTGGCCGGCGCGCTCGCCGTCCACCACAGCGTGGAGATCGTCTCCCTCATCCGCACCATCGACACCCCGAACCTCCCCCTCCCCCGCGGCGTCCGGCTGACGCCGCTGATCGACAAGCGCCCCGACGCCGCGGCCGGGTCCAACGACCTCGGCAATCCCCTGCTGACGCGGCCCAGCGCCCATGTCCCCGCAGCCGAGGCCAAGGGCACCACCAACTTCAACGCCCTCACCGACCAGCGCGTCGCCGCCCATCTCGCCCGGACCGACGCCGATGTCGTCATCGCCACCCGCCCCGGACTGGTCGTCTACCTCGCCGTGTTCGGCCGCGAGGGCCGCTATCTGCGAATCGGTCAGGAACACCGGATCTACAGCACCCATGGGGCCGAGATCCGCGCCGCGTGCAATGCCGCCATCCCCCATCTCGACGCGTACACCTCCGTCTCCGAGGCCGACGCGGCGACCCACCGCGCCCATCTGCCCGGCGTCACCACCCGGCTGACCGCCCTGCCCAACGGCGTGCCCGCCACCGGCATCGAACCCTCCGACGGCCGCGCCAAGCTGGTCGTGGCCGCGGGCCGGCTGATCCCCGTCAAGCGGTACGACCTGCTGGTCGGCGCCTGGGCGACGGTCGCCGCCAAACACCCCGACTGGCACCTGCGCATCTACGGACGCGGCCCCCAACAGACCACGCTCCGCCGCCAGATCGACGAGCTCGGGCTGGCCGGACACATCACCCTCATGGGCGCCCACTCCCCCATCGAGACGGAGTGGGCCAAGGGCGCGATCGCCGCCGTCACCTCGCGCGAGGAGTCGTTCGGCATGACGATCGTCGAGGCCATGCACTGCGGTGTGCCCGTCGTCGCCACCGACTGCCCGCACGGCCCCGGCGAGATCATCACCGACGGCCGGGACGGGCTCCTGGTACCGGTCGGCGACGCCGACCGCATCGCCAAGGGGCTGCTGACCCTGATCGAGGACGACGAGCTGCGCCGCTCGATGGGCGAGGCGGCGCGCGTCGCGGCGCAGCGGTACGCCCCGGAGCGCGTGGCGGCCGCGTACGAGACGCTCATCGCCGAACTCCACTCGGCACGCGGCACCGTGGCCCCCGCTGCCCGTCGCGGGGCGGGGGGCTCGGTGAGGAGCCGTACCCCGGGCACCCCCCTGACCACTCTCAAGGGTGCGGTCAAACAGCTGATCCGCAAGCCGCTGCGGCCCGTGGCCTCCTGCCGCGTCACCGCCCACGGCAATCTGGCCGTCCTCGTCGAGCCCGCCGGCGTCCACGGCGCCGACCTCGCGCTGACCCTCACCCGCCGCCGGGGCGACGGCGCCCCGATACGCCTTCCGCTCCACCCGCCGACGGTGACGTCCTCCGACTTGTGGACGGCGACGGTCGACCGCGGGGCGGTGGACCTCACCGAGGGCCGCTGGGACCTCCATGTCGTACGCCCCGCCGACGGCGCCCGCCGGCGTGTTCTGAGCCGCTACGCCGAAGGGCGCGGGCTGCTCGGTCTGGAGCCGCTGCCCGGCTCCCCGTTCTCCTGGTGGATCCCCTACCCCACCGTCGACGGCTATCTGGCACTGCGCGCCTGGCGGCGCCCGGCCCATGCCGAGGCCCGGGTGATCCGCGCGGACGCCGACGGGCTCGCCGTCGAAGGCACCCTGCACGGCGCCCTCTTCGGGCCCGACGCCGCCCCGATCGCGGAGGCCACCCCGACCCGGGGTCCGGGCCGCCCGTTCCTCACCGGTGTCACGGCCCTCGGCAGCGGCCGGTTCCGCTTCACCGTCCCCTATGAGCGGATCCACGAGGCCCGCACGGGCGGCGCCGGGGCGGCGGTGTGGACGCTGACGCTCCGTAAGTCCGCCGGGTCCGGCACTCCGATCCGGATCGGCCGCATCCTCGGCGACATCGTCGACCGCGACAAGACGGACCTCCACCCGGTCACCCACGGCATCCGGCCCCGTCTCACCGGCGGCGGCGATCTGACCATCACCTGCTCGGCCCCGACGGGTTGACCATCACGGGCCGAATCCGGGGGGTTTGGCGTGCGCGGCATCGGTAACACTCGGTCATATCAGCCTCGAGCGAGGAAAATCTCTGCGAAAGGCATAACGATGTCAACAGTTACGCTCATCATCCTGATGGCGGCGCTGGCCGCCATCGCGGCGCTCGTCCTCGCTCCGGCGGTGCGGCAGAGCAGCCGCAGCGGCCTGATGAACCGGTTCGGCCCCGAGTACGACCGGGCCGTCGCGCGGCACAACGGCGATGCGAAGGCGGCCCAGTGGGAGCTGAGCGAGCGGGTCCGGCACTACGGCGCCCTGTCGATACAGCGTCTGACGCCGGAGGCCCGGGAGCAGTACGCGGCCCGGTGGGCGGGCCTGCAGGAGCAGTTCGTCGACTCCCCGGCGCGCGCGGTGCGGGAAGCCGACCGGCTGCTGGAGCAGTTGGCCGCCGAGCGCGGTTATCCGGCCGGGTCCTACGAGGAGCGGGTGGACGCGATGTCCGTCCGCCACGCCTACGAGGTCGACGGCTACCGGCAGCTGCACACCACGGCGGCCGAGGCCCACGACGGCCGGGTGGAGACGGAGCGGCTGCGGGAGGCGATGGCCGCGGCCCGCACGCTGTTCGAGGAGCTGGTCCGCGCGCAGCCGCATGACGAGGGCGCTTGCCGCCACCTGCGCCCGGCGCTCCAGCACAAGGGGCGCGCTCAGGGGCATCAGGGCCGTCAGGACCGCATTCCGGGGCAGCGCCTCGGCCCGGCCCGGTGAGGCCCGCCTGAGGTCATGGCTCCCAGCCGCGGCACGTGCTGATGCGTGCCGCGGCTGAGCCATGTCAGGGCCCGGCCGGGCCGCCGGTCAGCGACCCGTTCCCGCAGCGCCCTCGTCAGGCGTGGTGCGGCCGGCCGTCGGCCCCTTCCATCGGCCCGTATCCCCTGTCGGATAGCAAATATTATCGATCCACCCGGGGGCCCGGAAAGCGCGTCAGCCCGCGCGCCGGCGAGTACCCGCTGATCACCGCCGTACACCCCCGGCGGTCAGCAACAACCCGAGCCGATGGCCGTCGCGCCCGGGAGGGAGCGCTTGTTGCGGGATGCGCGGTTGCGGGCGGCGAGTTGGTCGTCGGCCGGGTAGCCGACCTCTTCGAGGGTCAGGCCGTGCGGGCGGACGACATGGACGGCGGAGTCCCGCACCGCCGCGGAGAGGACCTTGGCCGGCCAGTCCGGGGGGCGGTGGCCGTCGCCGACGAACAGGAGGGCGCCGACCAGGGAGCGGACCATGTTGTGGCAGAAGGCGTCGGCGCGGACCGTCGCGGTGATGATGTCGTCCGGGCCGCGCTCCCAGCTCAGCCGCTGGAGGGTGCGGATGGTGGTGGCGCCGTCCCGCTTCTTGCAGTACGCGGCGAAGTCGTGCTCGCCCAGCAGCCGCTGGGAGGCCTCGTTCATGGCGTCGACGTCGAGCGGCCAGTCGTGCCACAGCACATGGCCGCGCAGCAGCGGGTCGACGCCGCTGGGGTGGTCGGTGACGCGGTAGGCGTAGCGGCGCCAGATCGCGGAGAAGCGGGCGTTGAAGCCGGGCGGGGCCTCGGCGACGCGCCAGACGCGGACGTCATGGGGCAGCCGGCCCGCGAGACGGCGCAGCAGTTTGTCCCGGTGCTCGGCCCAGAGCGGCTCCGGCAGATCGACATGCGCGACCTGGCCGCGGGCGTGCACCCCGGCGTCGGTGCGCCCCGCGACCGTCAGCTCATAGGTCTCGGACGAACGCGTCACCGTGCGCAGGGCGCTCTCCAGCTCGCCCTGCACCGTGCGCCGTTCGCGCTGCTTGGCCCAGCCGGAGAAGTCCTTGCCGTCGTAGGCCAGATCCAGCCGTACCCGTACGAAGCCGCATGCCGCCTCGTCACTCACCACAGTTCCTCTCAACGCGGAAGGGGCCCGCCCCCAGAATCTGGGGACAGGCCCATCCGTGCCTCAGACGTCTCAGGCGTCCGGTCACCCCCGCTCACGCGGGGACGGACTCAGGAGTCCTTGGACTCCTCGGCCGGGGCCTCGGCAGCCGGGGCCTCGTCCGGCTCACCCTCGCTCTCGCGAGGAGCGTCCTTCTTGAGGTCCGCGACGGCCTGGTCGCCGGCAGCGTCCTTGGCGGAGCGCTTGGTGGCGGCCTCGGCCTCGCCGACAGCGGTCTGCTGCACGGTCAGCGCCTCGACCAGCTCGATGACCGCCATCGGGGCGTTGTCGCCACGGCGGTTACCGATCTTGGTGATGCGGGTGTAGCCACCCGGCCGGTTCTCGTAGCGCGGCGCGATCTCGGTGAAGAGAGTGTGCACGACACTCTTGTCCGTGATCGTCTGCAGCACCAGGCGACGGTTGTGGATGTCGCCCTTCTTCGCCTTGGTGACCAGCTTCTCCGCGACCGGACGCAGACGGCGCGCCTTGGCCTCGGTGGTGGTGATCCGGCCGTGCTCGAACAGCGCCTTCGCGAGGTTCGCGAGGAGCAGCCGCTCGTGCGCAGCGCTGCCGCCCAGACGGGCGCCCTTGGCGGGCTTCGGCATGGTGTTTCTCCTTGATGTCTGCACCGGCCGTATCAGGTACCGGTGTCAGTTACCGGCGGGCGGTCACCCGCCGGAAGTGTGTGAACCGCGACTGAGCCAGGGGCTCAGTACTGCTCGGTCTCCACGAAGCCGGCGTCCGCGTCGTCGTCCGCGCCGAACGCGTCGGCGGCGGCGGTCGGGTCGAATCCGGGCGGGCTGTCCTTGAGGGCCAGGCCCATACCGGCCAGCTTCGCCTTGACCTCGTCGATCGACTTGGCGCCGAAGTTGCGGATGTCGAGCAGGTCCGCCTCGGAGCGGGCGACGAGCTCGCCCACCGAGTGGATGCCCTCACGCTTGAGGCAGTTGTACGAGCGGACGGTGAGCTCGAGCTCCTCGATCGGCAGCGCCAGATCGGCGGCCAGGGCGGCGTCCGTCGGGGACGGGCCCATGTCGATGCCCTCGGCGTCCACGTTCAGCTCGCGGGCCAGACCGAACAGCTCGACCAGGGTCTTACCGGCCGACGCCATGGCGTCACGCGGCCGCATGGCCTGCTTGGTCTCGACGTCGACGATCAGCTTGTCGAAGTCGGTGCGCTGCTCGACACGGGTCGCCTCGACCTTGTAGGTGACCTTGAGGACGGGCGAGTAGATGGAGTCGACCGGGATCCGGCCGATCTCCTGGCCCACCTGCTTGTTCTGCACGGCGGAGACATAGCCGCGACCGCGCTCGACGGTCAGCTCCATCTCCAGCTTGCCCTTGCCGTTCAGCGTGGCGAGGACCAGGTCGGGGTTGTGCACCTCGACACCGGCCGGCGGGGCGATGTCCGCGGCGGCGACCAGGCCGGGACCCTGCTTGCGCAGGTACATCACGACCGGCTCGTCGTGCTCCGAGGAGACGACCAGCTGCTTGATGTTGAGGATGAGATCGGTGACGTCCTCCTTGACGCCCGGCACGGTGGTGAACTCGTGCAGGACCCCATCGATCCGGATGGACGTGACCGCCGCACCGGGGATCGAGGAGAGGAGCGTACGACGCAGGGAGTTTCCGAGGGTGTAGCCGAAGCCCGGCTCCAGCGGCTCGATCACGAACCGGGAGCGGAATTCGTCGACGACCTCTTCGGTCAACGAGGGACGCTGAGCGATCAGCATGGGTTTTGCCTCCAGTCTCCGGCGCCCACTATTTGACGCCGAACCCTTCAATAGTACGGGCGGTACGTGCCAATCGGCTCCGTACCGCCCGTATCGTCCGCACTACTCGCCGTACTACTTCGAGTAGAGCTCGACGATCAGCTGCTCCTGCACCTGGGTGTCGATCACCTGGCGCTCGGGCATCGCGTGCACGAGGATCCGCAGCTGCGACGGAATGGCCTCCAGCCACGCCGGCACGGTGCGCTCGCCGGCCTCGGCCTGAGCCACCTGGAAGGGGGTCAGGGTCCGGGACTTCGGGCGGACCTCGATGATGTCGTTCACGGAGACGCGGGCCGACGGAATGTCGGTCTTGCGGCCGTTCACATCGATGTGACCGTGGCGGACCAGCTGACGGGCGTGATCGCGGGACTTGGCGAAGCCGGCCCGGTAGACCACGTTGTCGAGGCGGGTCTCGAGGATGCGAAGCAGGTTCTCACCGGTCTTGCCGGTCTTCTGGTTCGCCTCCGCGTAGTAGCCACGGAACTGCTTTTCAAGGACGCCGTAGATGCGGGTCGCCTTCTGCTTCTCACGGAGCTGCAGCAGGTACTCGCTGTCCTTGGTGCGCCCGCGACCGTGCTCACCCGGGGGGTAAGGACGGATCTCGATCGGGCACTTCGCGCTCTCGCACTTGCTCCCCTTGAGGAAGAGCTTCTGCTTCTCCCGACGGCAACGCTTGCAGTCGGCCCCGGTGTAACGCGCCATTGTCTAGTTATCTCCTACTTCGGCTGGTCAGACGCGCCGGCGCTTGGGCGGGCGGCATCCGTTGTGCGGAGTCGGAGTGACGTCCTGGATCGAACCCACCTCCAGGCCGGTGGCCTGGAGCGAGCGGATCGCGGTCTCACGGCCGGAGCCCGGACCCTTGACGAACACGTCGACCTTGCGCATGCCGTGCTCCTGCGCGCGGCGGGCAGCCGACTCGGCGGCCATCTGCGCGGCGAACGGAGTGGACTTGCGCGAGCCCTTGAAGCCGACGTGGCCGGCGGAGGCCCAAGAGATCACATTCCCGGTCGGGTCGGTGATCGAGACGATGGTGTTGTTGAACGTGCTCTTGATGTGAGCGTGCCCGTGGGCGACGTTCTTCTTTTCCTTGCGGCGCACCTTCTTGGCGCCGGCCGTCCTGCTCTTCGGAGGCATTCCTGAATTCTCCCGTGGAGGTGGTCGGTCCTACAGCTCGGACCGCTTGGCAGCGTCCGGTGAGGACTACTTCTTGCCCGGCTTCTTCTTACCGGCGATCGCGCGACGCGGGCCCTTGCGGGTGCGGGCGTTGGTGCTCGTGCGCTGGCCGTGGACCGGCAGGCCGCGGCGGTGACGCAGACCCTGGTAGCAGCCGATCTCGACCTTGCGGCGGATGTCGGCCTGGATCTCGCGACGGAGGTCACCCTCGGTCTTGAAGTTGTTGTCCACGTACTCGCGGAGCTTGACCAGGTCCTCTTCGGCCAGGTCGCGAACGCGCGTGTCCGGGTTCACACCGGTGTTGGCGAGCGTCTGCTGGGCAAGGGTGCGACCGATGCCGAAGACGTAGGTGAGGGCGACCTCGACGCGCTTTTCGCGCGGGAGATCAACGCCTGCGAGGCGTGCCATGAATCTGGCTCCAGATGGTTGTCGGAGGTCTTCCGCAGCACCGCTCCCGGCCCGATGGCCGGGTCCCCGGCCTCCGACCGGGGGTGTCGTCCCCGCCGAAGCGGAAACGGGTGACTGCGTATGTACATACAGTTATGCGTCGCGCGAAGAAACTGCGAGAGGTGCAGGTCTGCGGCCGGCGTGCGTCAGCCCTGGCGCTGCTTGTGGCGCAGGTTGTCGCAAATGACCATGACCCGGCCGTGACGGCGGATCACCTTGCACTTGTCGCAGATCTTCTTGACGCTCGGCTTGACCTTCATGGTGTGAGGTTCTCCGGGTCGTGAGATCTACTTGTAGCGGTAGACGATCCGTCCGCGCGTGAGGTCGTAGGGAGACAGCTCCACAACGACCCGGTCATCGGGCAGGATGCGGATGTAGTGCATACGCATCTTGCCGCTGATGTGCGCGAGGACCTTGTGACCGTTCTGAAGCTCCACCCTGAACATCGCGTTCGGCAGAGACTCGATCACGGTGCCCTCAATTTCGATGGCGCCTTGCTTCTTGGCCATGTCCTGCTTTCGGGATCGGCTACCTTGATCGGCTCGCGACATGCGGGAGGGCATGCGTGAGCCGACGTGTCAGTCTACGTCAGCGCATCCCGAAACACGAATCCGTGCCAGCATGCCCCAATGTGGAGATCTTTATGCCCCCAGCCGAAGGGGCGCGCCGCTGCCGAAGGGGAGAGCGCGCGGAGGTCCCGAGGGCTGCGATCGATATGCGGCTTCCGCCGCGCGAGGCGCCGAGCACGGTGGACCGTCGACAGGGGGTCCCCCCGCCGAAGGCGCCGAAGGCGGGGGGACGCTGAAGCGCCCCGGAGGCGAACCGAGCCGCACAAAACGGGTTCATGCCAGCGGGTCGGGCGCGGTCTCGATGCCCAGCTCGGCGAGCTTGGCCTTTCCGCCGTCCAGGGCGGTCAGCACCAGCGGACCCTCCTCGGTCAGCGCGACCGAGTGCTCCCAGTGGCTGGACCAGGTCGCGTCGTCCGTCTTGACGGTCCAGTCGTCGGGCAGGACGTGCGTCCTCGCGGTGCCGAGGCTCACCATGGGCTCGATCGCGATGCAGAAGCCGGGGACCAGCTTGGGGCCCTTGCCGCGCTTCTTGGAGACATAGTTCAGCAGATGCGGGTCCATGTGCATCTGCGAGCCGATGCCATGGCCGCCGTAGTCCTCGATGATCCCGTACTTGCCGGAGGCGGGACGCGGCTGGCGGCGGATGTAGCCCTCGATGGCCTTGGAGATGTCGATCAGCCGGTTGCCCTTGCGGACCGCGGCGATCCCGGCCCACATCGACTCCTCGGTGACCCGGCTCAGCTCATGCAGCTCCGGCGCGTGACCGGTGCCGACGAAGACGGTGAAGGCGGCGTCGCCGTGCCAGCCGTCCACGATCGCGCCCGCGTCGATGGAGATGATGTCGCCGTCCTTCAGGACGGTCTCCCGGTCCGGGATGCCGTGTACCACGACATCGTTCACGGAGGTGCAGATGGTCGCGGGGAAGCCGCCGTAGCCCAGGAAGTTCGACTTGGCGCCGTGGTCGGCGAGCACCTTGCGGGCGACGTCGTCCAGGTCCTTGGTGGTGGCGCCGGGGACGGCCGCCTCACGCGTCGCCTCGTGGATGGCGGCGACGACCAGCCCCGCCTCGCGCATCTTCGCGATCTGCTCGGGGGTCTTGATCTCGACCATCACACACCTTCCGCGGTCCATCGTTCTGCTCAACAGTACGGCCGCGACGCCCCGGAGGCTCGCGGCCGTACCAACAGTAACCATCAATTGAGCGACCCCCGCGGCGAGCGACCACCTCCGCGAGAGCGGCGGCGGTTCAGCCGCGAAGAGGGGCTTCAGGCGGCCTTGGTGGCCTTGTCCGCCAGGGCCTCCATGGCCCGCTGGGTGATCTCGGCCACCTTGCCGAGCGCCGAGATCGTCACGACCAGGCCCTTGGTCTTGTAGTAGTCGATGATCGGCTCGGTCTCGCGGTGGTAGACCTCCAGCCGCTTGCGGACCGTTTCCTCACTGTCGTCCTCGCGCTGGTACAGCTCACCGCCGCAGTCGTCGCACACGCCCTCGGCCTCGGGCTTCTTGTACTCCACATGGAAGGTGTGCGCGCTGTCGTTGCGGCAGGTGCGGCGGCCGGCGATGCGCTTGACCACCTCGTCCTCGGGGACCTCCAGATCCAGCACCGCGTCCAGCGAGCGGTCGAGGTCCCCCAGATGCGTGTCGAGCGCCTCGGTCTGGGCCAGATTCCGCGGGAAGCCGTCGAGCAGGAAGCCGTTCGCGGCGTCCGGCTGGGCCATCCGGTCCTCGGCCATGCCGATGGTGACCTCGTCCGGTACCAGCTGCCCGGCCCGCATGTACTCCTGCGCCTGCTTGCCGAGCGGTGTGCCCTGGCTGATGTTGGCGCGGAAGAGGTCGCCCGTGGAGATGTGCGGGATCGACAGGTTTTCGGCCAGGTACGCGGCCTGCGTACCCTTGCCGGCTCCGGGCGGCCCGACGAGGACGATTCGCATCAGCGGAGGAACCCTTCGTAGTGTCGCTGCTGAAGCTGGCTCTCGATCTGCTTCACGGTTTCCAGGCCGACACCCACGATGATCAGGATGCTCGTGCCACCGAACGGGAAGTTCTGATTGGCGTTGAGCGTCACCAGTGCCACCGTGGGCACCAGGGCGATCAAGCCCAGATAGAGCGCACCGGGCCACGTGATGCGGTTCAGCACGTAGCTCAGATACTCAGCAGTGGGACGACCAGCCCGAATACCCGGGATGAACCCACCATACTTCTTCATGTTGTCGGCAACTTCTTCGGGGTTGAAGCTGATGGCGACGTAGAAGAAGGCGAAGAAAACGATCAGCAGGAAGTACGTGGCGATGTAGACCGGGTGATCGCCCTTGACGAAGTTCTGCGAGATCCAGTTCGCCCAGCCCGCCTTCGACTGGCTGAACTGAACGATCAGTGCCGGGATGTAGAGCAGAGACGACGCGAAGATGACAGGGATCACACCCGCCTGGTTGACCTTCATCGGGATGTAGGTGGACGTACCGCCGTACGAGCGACGGCCGATCATCCGCTTGGCGTACTGCACCGGGATCCGGCGCTGCGCCTGCTCGACGAAGACCACCAGGCCGACCATGGCCAGACCACACAGGATGACCAGGCCGAACTCCAGCCAGCCGCCCATGATCTTGCCCTGCTCCTTGATGGCCCACATCGAGCTGGGGAAACCGGCCGCGATGGAGACGAACATCAGGATCGACATGCCGTTGCCGATGCCGCGGTCTGTGACCAGCTCACCGAGCCACATGATCAGCGCGGTGCCCGCGGTCATCGTGATGACCATCACGGCGGTGGTGAAGATCGAACTGTCCCGGACGATCTGATTGCCGACCGGGCAGCTCTGGAAGAGCGAGCCGCTGCGGGCGGTGGCCACCAGGCCGGTGCCCTGCAGAATCGCGAGCGCGACAGTCAGATAGCGGGTGTACTGCGTGATCTTCGCCTGACCGGACTGGCCCTCCTTCTTGAGGGCCTCAAGGCGCGGGATCACCACGGTCAGCAGCTGCAGGATGATGCTCGCCGTGATGTACGGCATGATCCCGAGCGCGAAGATGGTGATCTGGAGCAGTGCGCCACCACTGAACAGGTTGACCAGGCCGAACAGCCCCTGCTGGCCCTTGGCGAGGTCCATGCACGTCTGGACGTTCTTGTAGTCGATGCCCGGGATCGGGACGTGTTGCCCGAGCCGGAAGAGCACGATGATGCCCAGCGTGAACAGCAGCTTCTTGCGCAGGTCGGGCGTCTTGAACGCCCGGGCGAACGCGGTGAGCACGGTGCCTCCTGCGCCCCCCGCGTCATGCGCGAGAGGTGACGGTCTTGAGGATCGACGAATACTTATCAGCCAGGACCCACGCGGACACGCACCGCGCGGAAGGTAATAACGCACGCCACCTTACCGGCGACCTGGCCCCGCTTGGAACGACCAACCGGGGATGCCCCGAATTTGGGGCATCCCCGGCCAGTTTCGCACCATGCTCAGACGAGCTCGGTGACGGTGCCACCGGCGGCGGCGATCTTCTCCTTGGCGGAGCCGGAGACGGCGTCGACCGTCACCTGGAGCGCCACGGAGACCTCACCGGTACCCAGCACCTTGACGAGCTGGTTCTTACGAACCGCACCCTTGGCGACCAGGTCGGCCACCGTGACCTCGCCACCCTGCGGGTAGAGCGCGGCCAGCTTGTCCAGGTTCACGACCTGGTACTCGGTGCGGAACGGGTTCTTGAAGCCCTTGAGCTTCGGGAGCCGCATGTGGAGGGGCATCTGCCCACCCTCGAAGCGCTCCGGAACCTGGTAGCGGGCCTTGGTGCCCTTGGTGCCACGTCCAGCGGTCTTACCCTTGGACGCCTCACCACGACCGACACGGGTCTTGGCGGTCTTGGCGCCCGGGGCGGGCCGGAGGTTGTGGACCTTCAGCGGGTTGTTCTCCGCCATCTCAGTCGACCTCCTCAACCGTCACGAGGTGCCGCACGGTCTGCGCCATGCCGCGGAACTCGGGGCGGTCCTCCTTGACAACCACGTCGCCGAGCTTCTTCAGCCCGAGCGAACGCAGCGTGTCGCGGTGGTTCTGCTTGCTGCCGATGTAGGACTTCGTCTGCGTGATCTTCAGGCGGGCCATGCTCACGCACCCACCCCGGCACGCGCCCGCAGCAGAGCGGCGGGGGCGACGTCCTCCAGCGGCAGACCACGGCGGGCGGCGATCTCCTCGGGACGCTGAAGTCCCTGGAGGGCCGTCACCGTGGCATGCACGATGTTGATCGGGTTCGACGAGCCGAGCGACTTGCTGAGCACGTCGTGGATGCCCGCGCACTCCAGCACGGCGCGCACCGGGCCACCGGCGATCACACCGGTACCGGGGGACGCCGGCTTGAGCAGCACGACGCCCGCGGCCTTCTCGCCCTGAATCGGGTGCGGGATGGTGCCGGCGATCCGGGGGACCTTGAAGAAGTGCTTCTTGGCCTCCTCCACACCCTTGGCGATGGCGGCCGGCACCTCCTTGGCCTTGCCGTAACCGACACCCACGGTGCCGTCACCGTCGCCCACCACGACCAGCGCGGTGAAGCTGAAGCGACGACCACCCTTCACTACCTTGGCGACGCGGTTGATCGCGACAACGCGCTCGACGTAGGCGGTCTTCTCGGCAGCTGCGCCACCGTCCCGCCGGTCCTTCCGGTCCCGCCGCTCGCCGCCACCGGCGCCGCCACCGCGGCGCTGGGGTCCAGCCATTGGATTTACCTCTCTCGTTTACGTCCGCTAGCTCCGGAACCGGGGCTTAGAACTTCAGCCCGGCCTCGCGGGCGGCGTCCGCCAGAGCGGCGATCCGCCCGGCGTACTGGTTACCACCGCGGTCGAACACGACGGCCTCGACACCCGCGGCCTTCGCTCGCTCGGCCACCAGAGCGCCGACCTGCTTGGCCTGCGCGCTCTTGTCGCCCTCATTGCCACGGATGGAGGTGTCCAGGGTCGACGCGGAGGCCAGGGTGTGGCCTGCGATGTCGTCGATGACCTGCGCCACCATGTGACGGTTGGACCGCGTCACGACGAGGCGGGGACGAACCGGCGTACCGGAGATCCGCTTGCGGACGCGGATGTGACGGCGCTTGATGGCGGCGGCCTTGCGGGCGTTGCCCTTAGCGATCTTCACACCGTATGCCATGGCTTACTTACCAGCCTTTCCGACCTTGCGGCGGATGACCTCGCCGGCGTACTTGACGCCCTTGGCCTTGTACGGGTCGGGCTTGCGCAGCTTGCGGATGTTCGCGGCGACCTCGCCGACCTTCTGCTTGTCGATGCCCTCGACGCTCAGCTTGGTCGGGGACTCCACCTTGAAGGTGATGCCCTCCGGTGCCTCGACCACGATCGGGTGGCTGTAGCCCAGGGAGAACTCCAGGTTGGAGCCCTTCGCCTGGACGCGGTAACCGACACCGCTGATCTCGAGCGCCTTGCTGTAGCCCTGGGTCACGCCGGTGATCATGTTCGCCACCAGCGTGCGGGACAGGCCGTGCAGGGCCTTGTTCTGACGCTCGTCGTTCGGGCGGGTGACAACAAGGTTGTTGTCCTCACCCTTGGCGACATCGATCGGCGCGGCGACGGTGTGCGAGAGAGAACCCTTGGGGCCCTTCACAGCGACCGTGCGGCCATCGATGGTGACGTCCACACCAGCGGGAACCTGGATAGGCAGCTTGCCAATGCGCGACATGTGCTTCCTCCGTTCCCTGGTTACCAGACGTAGGCGAGGACTTCCCCACCCACGCCCTTCTTGCCGGCCTGCTTGTCGGTGAGGAGCCCGTGCGACGTGGAGATGATCGCCACGCCCAGGCCGCCGAGCACCTTCGGCAGGTTGGTGGACTTTGCGTAGACCCGCAGGCCCGGCTTCGAGATCCGCTTGATGCCGGCGATCGAGCGCTCGCGGTTGGGCCCGAACTTCAGCTCGAGGGTGAGGTTCTTGCCGACCTCGGCGTCCTCGACCTTCCAGCCGGTGATGTAACCCTCCTGCTGGAGGATCTCCGCGATGTGCGACTTGATCTTGCTGTGGGGCATCACGACGGAGTCGTGGTATGCCGAGTTCGCGTTTCGCAGACGTGTCAGCATGTCTGCGATTGGATCGGTCATGGTCATGATGGCCTTCGGCCTCTCTCGCCGGGGTTTCCTATCTGCGCCATCCCTCTCACCCACTCACGGTGGGCACGGGTGCGGCGCGGGGACCTACGGCGTAGTAAGGATTCTGGGCGGCGAGCACCCAACCCTTCCACTCTACGGGAGTGAGAGGGCGGGGCCCGCCATCCATTTGCTTACCGAGAGCCCGGTACCAGCCCGTATGGGCTGATTACCAGGAGCTCTTGGTCACGCCCGGCAGCTCGCCACGGTGAGCCATCTCACGAAGGCACACGCGGCACAGGCCGAACTTGCGGTAGACGGAGTGCGGACGTCCGCAGCGCTGGCAACGGGTGTACGCGCGCACGCCGAACTTGGGCTTGCGGGCGGCCTTGGCAATAAGAGCCTTCTTCGCCACGGCTCACGCCTCCTTGAACGGGAAGCCGAGGTGACGCAGCAGGGCCCGGCCCTCTTCGTCATTGGTCGCCGTGGTGACCACGGTGATGTCCATACCCCGGACGCGGTCGATCTTGTCCTGGTCGATCTCGTGGAACATGACCTGCTCCGTGAGACCGAAGGTGTAGTTGCCCCGGCCGTCGAACTGCTTCGGGGACAGACCGCGGAAGTCGCGGATGCGCGGAAGCGCGAGCGACACCAGACGGTCCAGGAACTCCCACATGCGGTCACCGCGGAGGGTGACGTGGGCACCGATCGGCTGGCCCTCACGCAGCTTGAACTGCGCGATGGACTTACGGGCCTTGGTGACGGCCGGCTTCTGACCGGTGATCGTGGCGAGGTCGCGGATGGCGCCCTCGATCAGCTTGGAATCGCGGGCGGCATCGCCCACGCCCATGTTGACCACGACCTTGGTCAGACCCGGGATCTGCATGACGTTCTCGAAGGAGAACTGCTCCTGCAGCTTGCCCTGGATCTCTTCGCGGTAGCGCGTCTTGAGACGCGGTGCACTGGTGGTGGCAGTCATCAGATGTCCTCACCGGTCCGCTTGGCAACGCGGATCTTGTTGCCCTCGTCGTCGAACCGGTATCCGACGCGGGTGACCACCTTGTTGCCGTCCTTCTCCACCACGAGCTGAACATTGCTCACGTGGATCGGGGCCTCGGTCGTCACGATGCCGCCGGTCTTCGACCCACGAGCGGTCTGTCCGGCCTTCGTGTGCTTCTTGACCCGGTTGACACCCTCGACCAGGACGCGGTCCTCGCGGGGAAAGGCCGCGATGACCTTGCCCTGCTTGCCCTTGTCCTTACCGGTGATGACCTGGACCAGGTCGCCCTTCTTGATCTTCATCGGTTACAGCACCTCCGGCGCGAGCGAGATGATCTTCATGAACTTCTTCTCGCGCAGCTCACGGCCCACCGGGCCGAAGATACGGGTGCCGCGGGGGTCGCCATCGTTCTTGAGGATGACGGCCGCGTTCTCGTCGAAGCGGATGTACGAACCGTCCGGGCGGCGGCGCTCCTTGACGGTGCGCACGATGACCGCCTTGACGACGTCACCCTTCTTCACGTTGCCACCGGGGATCGCATCCTTGACGGTGGCGACGATGACGTCACCAATGCCCGCGTAGCGGCGACCGGAGCCACCGAGAACACGGATGCAAAGGATCTCCTTCGCGCCCGTGTTGTCGGCGACGCGCAGTCGCGACTCCTGCTGGATCACGTCTATCTCCTGATCGTCTGCCGGTTCCCGGCAGGGGCTTGAGACATCAAGCCCCTGCCGAGCCTGGCGGAACTGTCCTGCGTGCTGCTGCCCGCAGGAATTACTTGGCCTTCTCGAGGATCTCGACGACGCGCCAGCGCTTGGTCGCGGACAGCGGCCGGGTCTCCATCAGGAGGACACGGTCGCCGATACCCGCGGCGTTCTGCTCGTCGTGCGCCTTGAGCTTGTTGGTACGGCGGATGACCTTGCCGTACAGCGCGTGCTTCACGCGGTCCTCGACGGCGACGACGACGGTCTTGTCCATCTTGTCGCTGACGACCAGACCCTCACGGGTCTTGCGGAAGCCGCGGTTCTGCGTTGCGTTCTCAGTCACATTCGTCTCGCTCATCAGGCGCTCTCCACCGTCTCGATGCCGAGCTCGCGCTCCCGCATCAGGGTGTAGATCCGGGCGATGTCCTTGCGGACGGCCTTCAGCCGGCCGTGGTTCTCGAGCTGTCCGGTCGCCGCCTGGAAGCGGAGGTTGAACAGCTCTTCCTTGGCCTCACGCAGCTTGCCAACGAGGTCCTCGTTGTTCAGCTCACGCAGCTCGGACGCCTTGGTACCGGCCTCCATCACGACTCACCTGCCTCGCGCCGCACGATCCGGCACTTCATCGGGAGCTTGTGAGCAGCGCGGGTGAGCGCCTCACGCGCAGTCTTCTCGTTCGGGTAGGACAGCTCGAACATCACCCGACCGGGCTTGACGTTCGCGATCCACCACTCCGGCGAACCCTTACCGGAACCCATGCGGGTCTCGGCAGGCTTCTTCGTCAGCGGACGGTCCGGGTAGATGTTGATCCAGACCTTGCCGCCACGCTTGATGTGGCGGGTCATCGCGATACGAGCGGCCTCGATCTGACGGTTCGTGACGTACGCCGGAGTCACGGCCTGGATGCCGTACTCGCCGAACGCCAGCTCCGTGCCGCCCTTGGCCATGCCGGACCGCTTCGGGTGGTGCTGCTTGCGGTGCTTGACCCTGCGAGGGATCAGCATGTCGGTCAGGCCTCCGTTCCGGTGCTCTCAGCAGCCGGAGCAGCGGCAGCGGCCTCGGCCTTGGGGGCCTCGGCAGCAGTGCCATTGCCCTGGGCGGGCTGCTGCTGCGGCTTACGACCGCGGCCACCGCGCTCGCCACCACGGCGCTGCGGGCGGTCGCTGCCACCGCCACCGCGCGACGGGCGGTTGCCGGCGCGGGCGGCGGCGTTCTCGGCGCGGACCTCGGCGATGTTCTTGACGTCGCCCTTGTAGATCCACACCTTCACGCCAATGCGGCCGAAGGTGGTCTTGGCCTCGAAGAAGCCGTAGTCGACGTTCGCGCGGAGCGTGTGCAGGGGCACGCGGCCCTCGCGGTAGAACTCCGAGCGCGACATCTCGGCGCCGCCGAGACGGCCACCACACTGGATCTTGATGCCCTTGGCACCGGCCTTCATCGAGCTCTGCATCGACTTGCGCATCGCACGACGGAAGGAGACGCGGGAGGAGAGCTGCTCGGCGACGGCCTGGGCCACCAGCTGAGCGTCCACCTCGGGGTTCTTCACCTCGAGGATGTTCAGCTGCACCTGCTTGCCGGTCAGCTTCTCCAGCTCGCCACGGATACGGTCGGCCTCCGCGCCGCGGCGGCCGATGACGATGCCCGGCCGGGCGGTGTGGATGTCGACGCGGACGCGGTCACGGGTGCGCTCGATCTCCACCTTGGAGATACCGGCGCGCTCCATGCCCTTCGTCATCATCCGGCGGATGGCGACGTCTTCCTTGACGTAGTCCTTGTACAGCTTGTCGGCGTACCAGCGGGACTTGAAGTCCGTGGTGATGCCGAGCCGGAACCCGTGCGGGTTAACCTTCTGGCCCATTACCGGGTTCCTTCCTTGCTGCTGACGACCACGGTGATGTGGCTGGTCCGCTTGCGGATCCGGTAGGCGCGGCCCTGGGCACGCGGACGGAACCGCTTCAGAGTCGGGCCCTCGTCGACGTAGGCCTCGGAGATGACGAGGCTGTCGGCGTCGGTGTGGTCGTAGTTGTGCGCGGCGTTGGCAATGGCGCTGTCAAGCACCTTGCCGACCGGCACGCTCGCGGCCTGCGGGGCGAAACGCAGGACCGCCTGAGCCTCCGTGGCGCTCATGCCACGGATGAGGTCCACCACGCGGCGGGCCTTCATGGGCGTGACGCGGATGTACCGCGCCTGGGCCCTGGCTTCCATGGTTGTCCCTTCGGTGTCAGTCATAGTCTTCGCAACTCCGCCGATCAGCGACGACGCGACTTGCGGTCGTCCTTCTCGTGGCCGCGGAAGGTGCGGGTCGGCGCGAACTCGCCGAGCTTGTGGCCGACCATCGACTCGGTGACGAACACCGGGACGTGCTTGCGGCCGTCGTGCACCGCGATCGTGTGGCCGAGCATGGCCGGGACGATCATCGAGCGGCGGGACCAGGTCTTGATGACGTTCTTGGTGCCGGCTTCGTTCTGCGTGTCCACCTTCTTGCTCAGGTGGTCGTCGACGAAGGGCCCCTTCTTGAGACTACGCGGCATCTAAACCCGCTCCTAGCGCTTCTTGTTCGTCTTGCGGCGGCGGACGATGTACTTGTTGCTGGCCTTCTTCGGCGAGCGCGTACGGCCCTCCTTCTGACCCCAGGGCGAGACCGGGTGGCGACCACCGGAGGTCTTGCCCTCACCACCACCGTGCGGGTGGTCGACGGGGTTCATGACCACACCACGAACGGTCGGGCGGACGCCCTTCCAGCGCATGCGGCCGGCCTTGCCCCAGTTGATGTTCGACTGCTCGGCGTTGCCGACCTCGCCGACGGTGGCGCGGCAGCGCACGTCGACCAGGCGGATCTCACCGGACGGCATACGAAGGTGGGCCATGGAGCCCTCCTTCGCCAGCAGCTGCACGGAGGCACCCGCGGAGCGGGCGAACTTCGCGCCGCCGCCGGGCCGCAGCTCAATGGCGTGGATCGTGGTACCAACCGGGATGTTGCGCAGCGACAGGTTGTTACCGGGCTTGATGTCGGCCCCGGGGCCGTTCTCAATCCGGTCACCCTGCGACAGGCCGCGCGGCGCGATGATGTAGCGCTTCTCGCCGTCGGCGTAGTGCAGCAGCGCGATGCGCGCGGTGCGGTTGGGGTCGTATTCGATGTGCGCGACCTTCGCCGGGACGCCGTCCTTGTCGTGACGGCGGAAGTCGATCACGCGGTACGCACGCTTGTGACCGCCACCCTGGTGGCGGACCGTGATGCGGCCGGCGTTGTTACGACCACCCTTGCTGTGCAGCGGGCGGACCAGCGACTTCTCCGGCGTGTCCCGCGTGATCTCGACGAAGTCGGCGACGCTGGAGCCACGACGGCCCGGGGTCGTCGGCTTGTACTTGCGGATACCCATTTCTCAGTCCTCGGAAGATTCCGGACTTCTGGACGCTCCGATCTCCGTTAGGAGACCGGACCGCCGAAGATGTCGATACGGTCGCCCTCGGCGAGGGTCACGATGGCGCGCTTGGTGTCCTTGCGCTTGCCGTAGCCGGTCTTGGTCCGCTTGCGCTTACCCTGCCGGTTGATCGTGTTTACCCCGGTGACCTTGACCGAGAAGACCGCCTCGACGGCCTGCTTGATCTGGGTCTTGTTCGCGCGCGGGTCGACGATGAACGTGTACTTGTTCTCGTCCAGCAGCGCGTAGCTCTTCTCCGAGACCACCGGCTTGACGAGAACGTCGCGGGGGTCCGTGAAGGTCTTGCTGGTGACAGCGGTCGCCTCACTCATCAGGCGGCGCTCCCTTCGGTCTCAGCGGCCTGTCGATTGGCAGTACCAGCCACGAAGGACTCGAAGGCGGCCTTGGTGAAGACCACGTCATCGGAGACGAGCACGTCGTACGTGTTCAGCTGGCCCGGCTCCAGGATGTGCACCTGGGGCAGGTTGCGGGCGGACAGCCACGCGGCCTCGTCGCTCCGCTCGGCGATCAGGAGCACGTTCTTGCGCTCGCTGATCTTGCCCAGCAGGCTCTTCGCGGCCTTGGTGGAGATCTCGCCCTCGACCACGCCGGTCACGACGTGAATCCGCTCATGGCGCGCCCGGTCGGAGAGGGCACCGCGCAGGGCGGCGGCCTTCATCTTCTTCGGGGTGCGCTGCGAGTAGTCGCGCGGCACGGGGCCGTGCACGACGCCACCGCCGGCGAACTGCGGCGCGCGGGTCGAGCCCTGGCGGGCGCGGCCGGTGCCCTTCTGGCGGTACGGCTTCTTGCCGCCGCCTCGGACCTCGCCGCGGGTCTTGGTCTTGTGCGTGCCCTGGCGGGCAGCGGCCAGCTGGGCGACGACGACCTGGTGGATCAGCGGAATGCTGACCTGCGCGTCGAAGATCTCCGAGGGGAGCTCGACGGTCCCGGCCTCATCGCCTACCGGCGAAAGGATGTTAATGGTGCTCATCGTTACCTCAGGCCCCCTTGGCCGCGGTACGGACCAGGACGAGGCCGCCGTTCGGACCAGGAACCGCTCCCTTGATCAGGAGCAGGCCCTTCTCCGCGTCAACGGCGTGGACGGTCAGGTTCTGGGTGGTGACCCGCTCGTTGCCCATGCGGCCGGCCATGCGCAGGCCCTTGAACACGCGGCCCGGGGTGGCGCAGCCACCGATGGAGCCAGGCGAGCGGTGCTTGCGCTGGGTGCCGTGTCCGGCGCCGAGGCCCTTGAAGCCATGGCGCTTCATGACACCGGCGGTGCCCTTGCCCTTGCTGGTGCCGGTCACATCGACCTTCACACCGGAGTCGAACACCTCGGCGGTGACCTCCTGGCCGAGCGTGTACTCGCTGCTGTCAGCGGTACGCAGCTCCACCAGGTGGCGGCGCGGGGTGACGTCGGCCTTGGCGAAGTGGCCCTTGAGGGGCTTGTTCACCTTGCGCGGGTCGATCTCGCCGAAGGCGATCTGGACGGCGTTGTAGCCGTCCGCGTCAGCGGTGCGGACCTGGGTCACGACGCACGGACCGGCCTTGACGACGGTGACCGGGACGACGCGGTTGTTCTCGTCCCACACCTGCGTCATACCGAGCTTCTCGCCCAGGACGCCCTTGATCTGCTTAGCCATCTCGCGCGTCACCTCAGAGCTTGATCTCGATGTCGACGCCCGCCGGCAGGTCGAGACGCATGAGCGAGTCGACGGTCTTCGGCGTGGGGTCGAGGATGTCGATGAGGCGCTTGTGCGTACGCATCTCGAAGTGCTCGCGCGAGTCCTTGTACTTGTGCGGCGACTTGATGACGCAGTACACGTTCTTCTCTGTGGGCAGCGGCACCGGGCCCGCGACCGACGCACCAGTGCGGGTCACCGTCTCGACGATCTTCTTCGCCGAGGAGTCGATGACCTCGTGGTCGTAGGCCTTGAGCCGGATGCGGATCTTCTGTCCCGCCATGGCTACTTCGTAGTCCTGTCTCTCGTAACGCTCTGGGACCCGGTGGCGTTCGCGGCCCTCCCCGTTCACGCCCGACCCACGCGGTCGGGCGTGTCGCGCCCCTTCTTGTAAATCTCCACACGAGAGATCCCTGAGGAGGGGGCTGTGGGGGAAGGTCACCCACCGGGTGCCTGGCTGGAACCCCGCTGACACTTCCCGGAAGATTCCCGTACTTCCGCCCCTGATCAGGGGCGACGAGTACTGCGGGACTCGCTTCCAGTCCTCCCGGCGGGAGGCGCGCAGCATTGGCACTCAACCGAGCAACCTGGCCAGTGTGCCATACCGGGCACTGAGGTCGCGAATCGGGCCGGAGACAATACCCCGACCTCGCCACCCCCAACCTCCGGTCCCCCCCAGAGGTGCCCGAAGGTGGCCGCTAGGCCCCGACCACGTCCCGCTCCCGCGCTCCGTCGGTGTGGGCCTTGGTCTGGATCAACGAGCCCTCTTCCTGTTCATAATGCGACAGCGCGAGGCCGAGGCACATAAAGGTCGGCGCCCATTCCCCGATGAAGATCCCCCACCGGTCGGCCCGGTCCAGCCCCGCCCCGGGCTCGGCCCTGAGCGAGGCGGTCCAGGTGATGATGGACAGGCCGATGGACACGATGCCGGCGGTGTAGGCGTGCTCGCTGCGCAGTCCCATGTCGTGGAGCTTCTTGATGGCCACGGCGATACTCCTCTCGCCCCCCTATGGACGTTGAGCCCGCCTCGTGTCCCCCTTCTGCAGTGAATGACACAGTTCGGGGAGCCGGCGCGTCCGGCGGCGACGGTGAGGCTCCCCCGACCTTCTCTCTCCGGCCCCCGTGGGTGCGTATCACCCCTTCGGCCCTGAGCTTTCCGGACGGCGTGACAGCGCGGCACATTGCGGCCGCCAAGAGTTACCACCCGGGCGGCGTGGGCATGACCAGCGTGACCGAACAAGCCGACGAGGCCGACTCGACCGAGGACAGCTCCGCTTCGCCCACCACGGAGGACGCCCGTGCCGCCGCCGCCCTCCTGGCAGACCTGCGCCGCGACGACGACCGCTTACTTCTGCCCGAGCGGGACGTACGCCGCCTCGCCCCCGCCGTAGCGACCTGGCTGGAGCGCGGTGCGGCACCCGACGCCGTACGCCGCACCCTGAGCGCGGACCTCCCGCCGGACCTGCGCCACCCGTCCGGCCTGCTCGCCCACCGCCTCAGCGCGCTGCTGCCACCGCCCCTTCCGGCCGCTTCACCCGCCTCCCCCGCCAGGGCAAAGCCACGCCCCGCCCCCCTCCAGAACTGCGACGGCTGCGACCGCGCCTTCCGCGCCCCGGAACCGGGCGTCTGCCGCGACTGCCGAGAGCCTGAGGAGGCTCTCACGCAGACCGCTGCCTGAGCAGGGGCTGACTGGCGCCGTCGAGCCAGGGCCGGAGCCGCCCGGCTCGTTAGCATGGCCCTGAGGCCTTCGAACTGCCCGGCGGGCCGCCGGGCAGTTCGAAGCCCGGCGGGCCGCCGGCAGAGAGAGGAGCGAGGTCCATGACGATCGCCCCGGATCACGCCGACCGTGACGCCCTCCGGTATCAGTCGATGCGGGACATCGTCGAGCAGATACAGGAGAGCGTTCCCGGAAAGCTGGAGATCACGAAGGAAGGGATCGTTCACGACATGATGTCGCCGGGGGGGCCGCATGAGCTGACAGCGGCGCGCATCAGCCGCCGGCTGGAGAAGGTCATGCCGGACGGTCTGCTGGCCCACACCGGCACACCAGACGTGGAGGACCCGCGCACCGGCGTGCTGCGCCACCCGGACGTGATCGTGATCGCTGAAGCGGACATGGACGTCGAAGGGGCCCTTGACCCGCGTACGCTCATGGCCGCCATCGAGGTGGTGTCCCGGTCCAATCCGGACAACGACTGGGTGGGAAAGACGCGGGATTACCCACAGCTCGGCATTCCTGTGTATGTGATCTCCGACCCCCGTACGGGAGAGGGTGCCGTCCTGTCCGACATCCACCCGACCCCTCACGGTCCCCGGTACGCGACCCGGAAGGACTTCGTCTACGGGGAGGACATCACGATCGGCGAGTGGACCATCTCAACGAAGAACCTGCCGCGCTATACGTAGCAGCATCGGCTTTACCTCTGTGCGTTTCAGTCGACAACCGGCCGGACGGTCAACCCGACGATCCGCTCCATGCGAGCTGTGGCACCCCGCGCCATCAGGTCCCCGCGCAGCTGGGCGCGCCCATCGCCAACCGCGCCCGGCTGAGCGGCGATGTGTCCGAGCTGTGACCGACACCTCCCGGCCATCGGACAACCTCTGAAGATCACTAACCGTCCCCTATCACGTGAGAGCAGCCGGAGACAACGCGCGCTGCCGAAGTGACGGGGTCACCAAGTTGAACAGTCGATGGACACTGCCTGGTACGACGCGCAGGCAGACACTGGCCGCGCTGGCCGCCCTGACCGCTGGTACGGCGGCCGGGTGCAGTGGGGGGCGGGCTCGGGTGGCGGGGCCGGATTCCGGGGGGTCGGCGGAGGCGACCGCGCCGGGGGCGGCGGAGCCGTTCACGTCGGCGGTGGGGAACAAGGAAGCGCTGCTGCTTCAGGTGATGGCGCATCCGGATGACGATCTGTACTTCATGAACCCGGACGCCGAGCATGTGCTGCGCTCCGGGGTCCCGGTGGTCAGCGTGTATGTCACGGCGGGCGAGGCGCGGGGGATCAACCATGTGACCGGGACGCCGATACCGCCGGCGGACAAGGCGGCGTACTCGGCCTCCCGCCATCAGGGACTGCGGCAGGCATACGCGCAGATGCTGGGGCTGAACCAGTTCGCGCCGTGGCAGCGGTCGGTGCTGCGGCTGCCCGGTGGGGTCACGGCGGAGACCAATGTGCTGACCAACGGGGCGCGCCGGGTCCGGCTGGTGTTCCTCAACATCGCGATGCTGTCGGAGGGCGGGGTACGGATCCCGGCGCTGTGGGACATCCCGGGCACCGTGATGCGTACCCTGCTGGCCGCCGACTCGCCGGTGGAGCACACAAGCTCGTACGGCCATCAGACGCTGCTCGATGTGCTGGCCGAGATCATGGACCGCTACCGGCCCACGCTGATCCATACGCTCGACCCGGACCCCGACTTCCAGGTGCACAACGCGCTGTATCCGAAGGACAACGACCAGCCGGGCTGTTCGGACCACCGGGACCACACCCCGGTCGCGCTGTTCACCTGGAAGGCGATCCGGCAGTGGGTCGCGGAGGCGACGCGGCGGGACAAGCACGCACCGCGCTTCACCACCACGTCGTTCCGCGGCTACTACAACCAGCGCTGGCCGCACAATCTGCCGCCGGCGGTGCTGGCGCAGAAGGCGCGGGTGATCAAGTCGTACGGCGGTTCGCCGCAGTGGGAGTGCGGCAATACGGCGGGGTGCGGCGACTACAGCCAGGGCGGCCTGCGCCCGCTGACGAACCGGAAGGGCTGGATCCGCTCGACCCACTACCGCTACCCCAACCCCCTCCCCGCCCCCACCACCGACCGCGAGGGCCGGGTGGTCGCGTACGGCGTACTGGGCACCCAGGCCGTGCGATGGCGCGAAACCACGCCCGGCGGCGGGCGCTTCGGCGCGCCGCTGGGGCTGGGCGGCGGGCCGCTGGCGCCGGCGCTGTGCGCGGTGCGGGACAGCGCGGGGCGGCAGGTGCTGATCGCGCTGCGGTTCGCGGCGCTGGAGGGGCAGGGCGGGGCCAACCTCCGGGAGATCGTGGTGCTGGAACAGCGCCGCGCCGACGGGCCGTTCCGCGCCTGGACCGGGCTCGGCACCCCTGAGACCACCCCCGAGCACGGGCGCCGGGTCGGCTGCCCGGCGGCGGTCGCGACCCCGGACGGGCGGGTCCACCTCTTCGTACGGACCGCGGACAAGGGGCTGGCCACCCGGGTACGGGACGCCACGGGCCGGTGGGCTCCCTGGCAGCGGCTCGGCGGCGCCGAGATCCAGGACGGGCTGACCGCGCTGCTCGACCGCGAGGGGCGGGTGCATGTCGTGGCCGCGGGCCGCGACACCGTCCACCACTGGGCGCAGGAGCGCGCGGGCGGCCCCGTGACGCTACGGCCGCCGACCGGACTGCCGCGCCCCGGCGGCGATCCGGTGGGCGCCGCGGTGGCCCCCGACGGCTCGCTCGCGCTGGTCTACCGCACCCCCTCCGCCACCGTGCCCGCGGTTCACGGGGCGGCGGGCGCCACGGTGCCGCACTTCGAGGGCTACGGGGCGATCGCCGCGCACACCGCGGCCGAGCCGGGCGCCGGGCCCAAGGCCAGAACGCTGCTGCTGCTCGGCAGGGACCTCGACGGGGAGGTCCAGATCCAGTACGGCACGGGCGCGGACAAACGGCCGCTGCGCGCCCCCGGCCATCTGACCCCGGTGGGCACCCCCGCGCTGCTGCCGGACGGCCACCACGGCGCCTGCGTGGTCGGCATCGCGCCGGACGCCGCCCCCTGGATCTGGCGCCCGCGGCCCACGTCCCGGGCCTGACGCGTGCCCCTTTTCGGGGCTCGGTTCGCCTCCGGGGCGCTTCAGCCACTGTCGACGGTCGACCGTGCTCGACCCCCCTTTTTCAGGGCTCGGTTCGCCTCCGGGGCACCTCAGCCACTGTCGACAGTCGACCGTGCTCGACCCCCGTTTTTTTCAGGCAAGTAACCCCCGCGACCGCTGTCGCGATCTTGCCATTGGTCATCAACTCTCACATCTCCGTGCCCTCGGACCCGCCGGGCGACCGACGGGAATCTCCGGCGGCCGAGTACCCATCGACCGGAAGCCACGCATCGCGGACGGAGACGGCACGCCGGGGCGGCCGGCGCGGGGATGTGGTGCGGCACAACGAAGCGGGCCCGCACATCGTTCGATGTGCGGGCCCGCTCGATGCCGATGACCCTGCCTCAGCGGCAGGAAGCATCAGCTGTGGGTCACTTGAGAACCTTGGTGACCTGTCCGGCGCCGACGGTACGGCCACCCTCACGGATGGTGAACCGCAGGCCCTCCTCCATGGCGACCGGCTGAATCAGGTTGACGGTCATCTCGGTGTTGTCGCCCGGCATGACCATCTCGGTGCCCTCGGGGAGGGTCACAACGCCCGTCACGTCCGTGGTACGGAAGTAGAACTGCGGACGGTAGTTGTTGAAGAACGGCGTGTGGCGGCCACCCTCGTCCTTGGACAGGATGTAAGCCTGGGCCTCGAACTCCGTGTGCGGGGTGACGGTGCCCGGCTTGATGATGACCTGGCCGCGCTCGACGTCCTCGCGCTTGATGCCGCGGAGCAGCAGACCGACGTTCTCACCGGCCTGGCCCTCGTCGAGCAGCTTGCGGAACATCTCGATGCCGGTGACGGTGGTCGAGGTCTTCTCCGGCTTGATGCCGATGATGTCAACGTTCTCGTTGAGCTTCAGCACACCACGCTCGATACGGCCGGTGACGACCGTACCGCGACCGGTGATGGTGAAGACGTCCTCGATCGGCATCAGGAACGGCTTGTCGATGTCACGCGCAGGCTGCGGGATCGACTCGTCCACGGCGTCCATCAGGTCCTGGACGGACTTGACCCACTCGGGGTCACCCTCGAGCGCCTTCAGCGCGGAGACACGCACGATCGGCGCGTCGTCGCCCGGGAACTCGTAGTCCGAGAGCAGCTCACGGACCTCGAGCTCGACGAGCTCCAGGATCTCCTCGTCGTCCACCATGTCGGCCTTGTTCAGGGCGACGACGATGTACGGCACGTTGGACTGGCGAGCCAGGAGGACGTGCTCCTTGGTCTGCGGCATCGGGCCGTCGGTGGCGGCGACCACGAGGATGGCGCCGTCCATCTGGGCAGCACCAGTGATCATGTTCTTGATGTAGTCCGCGTGACCCGGGCAGTCGACGTGGGCGTAGTGACGGGAGTCCGTCTGGTACTCCACGTGCGCAATGGAGATGGTAATGCCGCGCTGCCGCTCCTCCGGCGCCTTGTCGATCTCATCGAAAGGCGTGAAGGGGTTCAGGTCCGGGAGCTTGTCGTGCAGCACCTTGGTGATCGCCGCGGTAAGAGTGGTCTTACCGTGGTCGACGTGACCGATGGTGCCGATGTTGACGTGCGGCTTAGTCCGCTCGAACTTCGCCTTCGCCACTGGGGTCCTCCTGTGGAGTGGTTCTGTACGCATCCGCACTTTGCGGATGGGTTCAGGTGTCTTACCGAACCGGCCAGGACCCCGAGGGGGATGCCCTTCGCCGTATTCGTATGGGGGGCCGGCGTCCGGGCCCCGTCACAGACCGCCCTTTCGAGCGCTCTGTGACGGAATGCCCCGATGCCTTTTGCTCAAGCCTAAACGGTGAGGAATGCGGATGAACCCGCGTTACTCACCCTTGGCCTTCGCGATGATCTCCTCGGCCACGTTCTTGGGAACCTCGGCGTAGGAGTCGAACTGCATGGAGTAGCTGGCACGGCCAGAGGTCTTGCTGCGCAGGTCGCCCACGTAGCCGAACATCTCCGACAGCGGAACCAGGCCGGTGACCAGCTTGGCGCCGCTCCGGTCCTCCATGGACTGGATCTGACCGCGACGGGAGTTGATGTCGCCGATCACATCGCCCATGTAGTCCTCGGGCGTGGTGACCTCGACCTTCATCATCGGCTCCAGCAGGGCCGGGCTGGCCTTGCGGGCGGCCTCCTTGAAGGCCATCGAGCCGGCGATCTTGAAGGCCATCTCGGACGAGTCGACCTCGTGGTAGCCACCGTCGATCAGGGTGACCTTGACGCCGGTCAGCGGGTAGCCCGCGAGCACGCCGAACTCCATGGCCTCCTGGCAGCCCGCGTCCACGGACGGGATGTACTCCCGCGGGATACGGCCACCGGTGACCTTGTTCTCGAACTCGTAGCCATCGCCCTCGAGCGGCTCCAGCGCGATCTGCACCTTGGCGAACTGGCCGGAACCACCAGTCTGCTTCTTGTGCGTGTAGTCAAGGCGCTCGACCGGCTTGCGCAGCGTCTCGCGGTAGGCCACCTGCGGCTTACCGACGTTGGCCTCGACCTTGAACTCGCGGCGCATCCGGTCGACCAGCACATCGAGGTGCAGCTCGCCCATGCCGGAGATGATCGTCTGGCCGGTCTCCTCATCGGTCTTGACGCGGAAGGACGGGTCCTCCTCGGCAAGCCGCTGGATCGCGACGGCCAGCTTCTCCTGGTCGCCCTTGGACTTCGGCTCGATGGCCACCTCGATGACCGGGGCCGGGAAGTCCATGGACTCCAGGATCACCGGGTTCGACGCGTCGGAGAGGGTCTCACCGGTGGTGGTCTGCTTCAGACCCATGACGGCGACGATGTCGCCGGCACCCACCGAGTCGATCTCCTCACGCTTGTTCGCGTGCATCCGGTAGATCTTGCCGATGCGCTCCTTCTTGCCCTTCACGGAGTTCAGCACCTGGGTGCCGGCTTCCATGCGGCCGGAGTACACACGGATGAAGGTGAGCTTGCCGAGGTGCGGGTCGCTCGCGATCTTGAACGCCAGGGCCGAGAGGGGCTCCTCCACGGACGGAAGGCGCTTGATGACCTCATCGGGGTCCTTGACCGAGTGGCCCTCGATCGCCTCGATGTCGATCGGCGACGGCAGGTAGCGGACCACGGCGTCGAGCAGGGGCTGCACGCCCTTGTTCTTGAACGCGGTGCCACAGAACACCGGGGTGACGGTGGTGCCGCCGCCCTTGCCGGAGGCGATGGTGATACGGCGGATC
This sequence comes from Streptomyces sp. NPDC005393, assembly GCF_040606675.1. NCBI lineage: Bacteria > Bacillati > Actinomycetota > Actinomycetes > Kitasatosporales > Streptomycetaceae > Streptomyces > Streptomyces sp. NPDC005393. The sequence continues at coordinate 51,420 of NZ_JBEXFG010000013.1, forward strand.
GCCGCGTACAGCTGCTCCTCGGTGGGCTCCTGGCCCTCCAGGTACAGCTCCATCATCTCTTCGTCGTTCTCGGCGACGGCCTCGAGCAGCTTGCCGCGCCACTCGTCGGCGGCCTCGGTGTGGGTGTCCGGGATGTCGACGGTGTCGTACATCTCGCCCTTGGTCGCCTCGGCGGACCAGACCAGCGCCTTCATGGTGACGAGGTCGACGACACCCTTGAAGTCGGCCTCGGTGCCGATCGGCAGCTGCATGACCAGCGGCACCGCGCCCAGGCGGTCCGTGATCATGTCGACGCAGCGGTGGAACTCCGCACCGGTGCGGTCGAGCTTGTTGACGAAGCAGATACGCGGAACGCCGTAGCGGTCCGCCTGACGCCACACCGTCTCGGACTGCGGCTCCACACCGGCGACGCCATCGAACACCGTCACGGCACCGTCGAGCACGCGCAGCGAGCGCTCCACCTCGACGGTGAAGTCGACGTGGCCCGGGGTGTCGATGATGTTGATGGTGTGATCGACGTTCTCAAGCGGCCAGTGACAAGTCGTCGCGGCCGACGTGATCGTGATGCCGCGCTCCTGCTCCTGCTCCATCCAGTCCATGGTGGCAGCGCCGTCGTGGACTTCACCGATCTTGTAGCTCACGCCGGTGTAGAACAGGATTCGCTCGGTGGTGGTCGTCTTGCCCGCGTCGATGTGGGCCATGATCCCGATGTTGCGGACCTTGGCCAGGTCAAGTGAAGTGGTGGCCATATGGCTCAGTCTTCTCTCGGTTCTCGATGGGGTAGCGACTACCAGCGGTAGTGCGCGAAGGCCTTGTTGGACTCGGCCATCTTGTGGGTGTCCTCACGTCGCTTGACCGCGGCGCCCAGACCATTGCTGGCGTCCAGCAGCTCGTTCATCAGCCGCTCGGTCATGGTCTTCTCACGACGCGCGCGCGAGTAGCCCACGAGCCAGCGCAGCGCGAGGGTGGAGGAACGGCCGGGGCGGACCTCGACCGGCACCTGGTAGGTGGCGCCACCGACACGGCGGGAGCGGACCTCGAGGGTCGGCTTCACGTTCTCCAGCGCGCGCTTGAGGGTGATGACCGGGTCATTGCCGGACTTCTCGCGCAGGCCCTCCATGGCGCCGTAGACGATGCGCTCGGCGGTGGAGCGCTTGCCGTTCAGCAGCACCTTGTTGATGAGGGAGGTCACCAGAGGAGAGTTGTAGACCGGGTCGATGATGACCGGGCGCTTCGGGGCGGGGCCCTTACGAGGCATTCTTACTTCTCCTTCTTGGCGCCGTAGCGGCTGCGAGCCTGCTTGCGGTTCTTGACGCCCTGCGTGTCGAGCGAGCCGCGGATGATCTTGTAGCGAACACCCGGCAGGTCCTTCACACGACCGCCGCGCACGAGCACGATCGAGTGCTCCTGCAGGTTGTGCCCCTCGCCCGGGACATAGGCGGTGACCTCGATCCCACTGCTCAGCCGGACACGCGCGACCTTACGGAGCGCCGAGTTCGGCTTCTTCGGCGTCGTGGTGAACACGCGGGTGCATGTGCCACGTCGCTGCGGCGACCCCGCCAGTGCGGGGGTCTTGTTCTTCTCGACCTTGTCCTGGCGGCCCTTGCGGACCAGCTGCTGGATCGTAGGCACCGTTTCTCCGGTTTCTGTGTGCCAGTCTCGATAAAGCTAACCTGGGGTTTCTCCGACCCACGCGGTCGGGTGTGTCGCGCACCGCAGCCCCCTGCGAATGTCAGGAGAGTGCAGATTGTCGGTGTCGACACCTCGGTCCCCCACGCGGACGCATGCACGCACGGGAGCCCAGGGACACCCCAGGCACAAGGTCAGAGCGTACCTATCGCATCGGCTCCGGTCAAAACAAATGCACACGCGCTGGACACACCAACCCGGAGCATAGCCGCAGGGCGGCCACCCCGCCATGGGGTGACCGCCCTGCGAACAGAACCAGCCGTCGGATCCGGCCTTACTGGTTGTACGGACCGTAGTCGTAGTCCTCCAGCGGAACCGCCTGGCCGGAGGCCGTGCCGAAGGGCGAGTAGTCGATGTCGTCGTAACCGACGGCCGAGTACATCGCGGCCTTCGCCTCCTCGGTCGGCTCGACCCGGATGTTGCGGTAGCGGGACAGACCCGTACCGGCCGGGATGAGCTTACCGATGATCACGTTCTCCTTGAGGCCGATCAGGGAGTCCGACTTGGCGTTGATCGCCGCGTCGGTGAGCACCCGGGTCGTCTCCTGGAAGGACGCCGCCGACAGCCAGGACTCGGTCGCCAGCGAGGCCTTGGTGATACCCATCAGCTGCGGACGGCCGGAGGCCGGGTGGCCGCCTTCCTGGACCACACGACGGTTCTCACCCTCGAAGCGCGAGCGCTCCACGAGCTCGCCCGGCAGCAGCTCCGCGTCGCCGGACTCGATGATCGTCACCCGGCGCAGCATCTGCCGGATGATGATCTCGATGTGCTTGTCGTGGATCGACACACCCTGCGAGTTGTAGACCTTCTGGACCTCGCCGACCAGGTGCACCTGGACGGCGCGCTGGCCGAGGATGCGCAGCACGTCGTGCGGGTTGATGGCACCCACGGTCAGCGGCTGGCCGACCTCGACGTGGTCACCCTCGCCCACCAGCAGACGGGCTCGCTTCGAGACGCCGTAGGCGGTCTCCTCGGAGCCGTCGTCCGGAGTGACGACGATCTTCTTGGTCTTCTCGGTCTCCTCGATCCGGACGCGGCCGGCCGCCTCCGAGATCGGCGCGACGCCCTTGGGCGTACGGGCCTCGAAGAGCTCGACGACACGCGGCAGACCCTGGGTGATGTCGTCACCGGCCACACCACCGGTGTGGAAGGTACGCATCGTCAGCTGGGTGCCGGGCTCACCGATGGACTGGGCGGCGATGATGCCGACCGCCTCGCCGATGTCCACCAGCTTGCCGGTCGCCAGCGAGCGGCCGTAGCAGAAGGCACAGGTGCCGACCGCGGACTCGCAGGTGAGGACGGAACGGGTCTTGACCGTCTCCACACCGTGCCGGACGAGCTGGTCGATGAGGACATCGCCCAGGTCGACATTGGCGGGCGCGATGACCTTGCCGTCGATGACGACGTCCTCGGCCAGCATCCGGGCGTACACGCTGGTCTCGACGTCTTCCGTCTTGCGCAGCACGCCGTCGGCGCCCCGGGTCGCGATCACCAGCTTGAGGCCGCGCTCGGTGCCGCAGTCCTCCTCGCGGATGATCACGTCCTGCGAGACGTCCACCAGACGACGGGTCAGGTAACCCGAGTCGGCGGTACGCAGGGCGGTGTCCGCGAGACCCTTACGGGCACCGTGGGTGGAGATGAAGTACTCCAGCACGGACAGACCCTCACGGAACGACGCCTTAATGGGCCGCGGGATGGTCTCGTTCTTCGCGTTGGACACCAGACCACGCATACCGGCGATCTGACGCATCTGCATCATGTTTCCGCGCGCGCCCGAGTCGACCATCATGAAGATCGGGTTGGTCTTCGGGAAGTTCGCGTTCATCGCCTCGGCGACCTCGTTGGTCGCCTTGGTCCAGATCGCGATGAGCTCCTGGGTGCGCTCGTCCTTGGTGATCAGGCCGCGCTCGTACTGCTTCTGGACCTTCTCGTCCTGCGCCTCGTAGCCCTCGACGATGGCCTTCTTGGCCTCGGGGACGACGATGTCGGAGATCGCGACGGTGACACCGGAACGGGTGGCCCAGTGGAAACCGGCCGCCTTCAGGTTGTCCAGGGTCGCCGCGACGATGACCTTCGGGTAGCGCTCGGCGAGGTCGTTGACGATCTCGGAGAGCTGCTTCTTGCCCACCGAGTAGTCGACGAACGGGTAGTCCTCGGGCAGCAGCTCATTGAAGAGCGCACGGCCCAGGGTGGTCCGCAGCCGGAAGCTGTCGCCCTCCTGCCAGGCCGGCTCGCCCTCCTCGGGGAGCGGCGGGGTCCAGCCGCGCGGCGGGACGGTGCCGATCGGGAAGCGGATGTCGATCTTCGCCTGGAGCGAGAGCTCCCGGGCGTCGAACGCCATGATCGCCTCGGCGGTCGAGCCGAAGGACCGGCCCTCGCCGATGACCTTGCGCTGCTCCTCGTCGGTGGTGAGGAAGAACAGACCCAGCACCATGTCCTGGGTCGGCATGGTCACCGGACGGCCGTCGGCGGGCTTGAGGATGTTGTTCGAGGACAGCATCAGGATGCGGGCCTCGGCCTGCGCCTCCGCGGACAGCGGCAGGTGCACGGCCATCTGGTCACCGTCGAAGTCCGCGTTGAACGCGGTGCAGACGAGCGGGTGAATCTGAATGGCCTTGCCCTCGACCAGCTGCGGCTCGAACGCCTGGATACCGAGGCGGTGCAGGGTCGGCGCACGGTTCAGCAGCACCGGGTGCTCGGCGATGACCTCTTCGAGCACGTCGTACACGACCGTGCGGCCGCGCTCGACCATGCGCTTGGCCGACTTGATGTTCTGCGCGTGGTTCAGGTCCACCAGGCGCTTCATCACGAACGGCTTGAAGAGCTCCAGCGCCATGGCCTTGGGCAGACCGCACTGGTGCAGCTTGAGCTGCGGGCCGACGACGATGACCGAACGGGCCGAGTAGTCGACACGCTTACCGAGCAGGTTCTGACGGAACCGGCCCTGCTTGCCCTTCAGCATGTCGCTGAGGGACTTCAGCGGACGGTTACCGGGACCGGTCACCGGGCGACCGCGGCGGCCGTTGTCGAACAGCGCGTCGACGGCCTCCTGCAGCATCCGCTTCTCGTTGTTCACGATGATCTCGGGGGCACCGAGGTCAAGGAGACGCTTGAGGCGGTTGTTCCGGTTGATCACACGGCGGTACAGGTCGTTCAGGTCGGAGGTCGCGAAGCGGCCACCGTCCAGCTGCACCATCGGACGCAGGTCCGGCGGGATCACCGGGACGCAGTCCAGCACCATGCCGTTGGGACTGTTGCGGGTCTGCAGGAAGGCGGAGACGACCTTGAGGCGCTTGAGCGCACGGGTCTTCTTCTGGCCCTTGCCGGTCCGGATGATCTCGCGGAGCTTCTCGGCCTCCTCGTCGAGGTCGAAGGACTCCAGGCGCTTCTGCAGCGCGGCCGCGCCCATGCCGCCCATGAAGTACGTGCCGAAGCGGTCACGCAGCTCGCGGTAGAGCAGCTCGTCGCCCTCCAGGTCCTGGACCTTGAGGTTCTTGAAGCGGTTCCACACCTCGTCGAGACGGTCGATCTCGCGCTGCGCACGGTCGCGCAGCTGCTTCATCTCGCGCTCGGCGCCCTCGCGCACCTTGCGGCGCACATCGGCCTTGGCACCCTCGGCCTCCAGCTCGGCGAGGTCCGCCTCGAGCTTCTTGGCGCGGGCCTCCAGGTCGGCGTCGCGGCGCTGCTCGATCTGCTGGCGCTCGACGGAGACATGGGCCTCCAGCGAGGGCAGATCGCGCGTACGGCGCTCCTCGTCCACCCACGTGATCATGTAGGCGGCGAAGTAGATGACCTTCTCAAGGTCCTTCGGGGCGAGGTCGAGCAGGTAGCCCAACCGGGACGGGACGCCCTTGAAGTACCAGATGTGGGTGACGGGAGCGGCCAGCTCAATGTGGCCCATCCGCTCACGGCGCACCTTGGCGCGGGTGACCTCGACGCCACAGCGCTCACAGATGATGCCCTTGAAGCGGACGCGCTTGTACTTGCCGCAGTAGCACTCCCAGTCCCGGGTCGGACCGAAGATCTTCTCGCAGAAGAGTCCGTCCTTTTCGGGCTTGAGGGTGCGGTAGTTGATGGTCTCCGGCTTCTTGACCTCACCGTGGGACCACTGACGGATGTCGTCAGCGGTGGCGAGGCCGATCCGCAGCTCGTCGAAGAAGTTGACGTCGAGCACTTGTCGTCAATCCCTCTTTCAGGGTCGTGTCTTCGGGTCTGACTGGGGGTCCGGGGAGAGGCCGGGGCGGCTGCGTACGTACCGCCCCGGCCAGACCCGTCAGACCTCTTCGACGCTGCTCGGCTCGCGCCGGGACAGGTCGATACCGAGCTCCTCCGCAGCGCGGAAGACGTCCTCGTCGGTGTCGCGCATCTCGATGGACATGCCGTCCGAGGACAGCACCTCCACGTTGAGGCACAGGGACTGCATCTCCTTGATGAGCACCTTGAAGGACTCGGGGATGCCGGGCTCGGGGATGTTCTCGCCCTTGACGATGGCCTCGTAGACCTTCACGCGGCCGGTCACGTCGTCGGACTTGATGGTCAGCAGCTCCTGGAGGGCGTACGCGGCGCCGTAAGCCTCCAGCGCCCACACCTCCATCTCACCGAAGCGCTGGCCACCGAACTGAGCCTTACCACCCAGCGGCTGCTGGGTGATCATCGAGTACGGACCGGTGGAGCGGGCGTGCAGCTTGTCGTCCACCAGGTGGTGCAGCTTGAGGATGTACATGTAGCCGACCGAGATCGGCTCCGGGAACGGCTCGCCGGAGCGGCCGTCGAAGAGCCGGGCCTTGCCGGACGGCTGGACCAGGCGGTTGCCGTCGCGGTTCGGGATCGTCGACTCGAAGAGACCGGCGATCTCGTCCTCACGGGCGCCGTCGAAGACCGGGGTCGCGACGTTGGTGCCGGGCTGGACCTCGTCCGCGCCGATCGCCTTCAGCCGCTGCATCCAGTCCTCGGAGCCCTCGACCTTCCAGCCTCGGGAGGCCAGCCAGCCGAGGTGGATCTCCAGGACCTGTCCCGGGTTCATTCGGGACGGGACACCCAGCGGGTTGAGGATGATGTCGACCGGGGTGCCGTCCTCCAGGAACGGCATGTCCTCGACCGGCAGGATCTTGGAGATGACACCCTTGTTGCCGTGACGGCCGGCGAGCTTGTCACCGTCGGTGATCTTGCGCTTCTGCGCCACGTAGACGCGGACCAGCTGGTTCACGCCGGGCGGCAGCTCGTCGCCCTCCTCGCGGTCGAAGACGCGCACGCCGATGACCTTGCCGATCTCGCCGTGCGGCACCTTCAGCGAGGTGTCACGGACCTCACGGGCCTTCTCACCGAAGATCGCGCGCAGCAGCCGCTCCTCCGGGGTCAGCTCGGTCTCACCCTTCGGGGTGACCTTGCCGACCAGGATGTCTCCGGCCACGACCTCGGCGCCGATGCGGATGATGCCGCGCTCGTCGAGGTCGGCCAGGACCTCCTCGGACACGTTCGGGATGTCCCGGGTGATCTCCTCGGGGCCGAGCTTGGTGTCACGGGCGTCGACCTCGTGCTCCTCGATGTGGATCGAGGAGAGGACGTCGTCCTGCACCAGACGCTGGCTGAGGATGATCGCGTCCTCGTAGTTGTGGCCTTCCCACGGCATGAACGCCACGAGCAGGTTCTTGCCGAGCGCCATCTCGCCGTCCTCGGTGGACGGGCCGTCGGCCAGCACCTGGCCGGTGATGACGCGGGCGCCCTCGTCCACGACCACCTTCTGGTTGAAGGAGGTGCCCTGGTTGGAGCGGGAGAACTTGGCGACGCGGTAGGTGGTGTACGTGCCGTCGTCGTTGGCCACCGTGACGTAGTCGGCGGAGACCTCCTGGACGACACCGTCCTTCTCGGCCTTGATGACATCGCCGGCGTCGACCGCGCAGCGGTACTCCATGCCGGTGCCGACCAGCGGGGACTCCGCCTTGATCAGCGGCACGGCCTGGCGCATCATGTTCGAGCCCATGAGCGCGCGGTTGGCGTCGTCGTGCTCGAGGAAGGGGATCATGGCGGTCGCGACCGACACCATCTGGCGCGGCGAGACGTCCATGTAGTCGACCTCGGAGCCCGGGACGTAGTCGACCTCACCGCCGCGGCGGCGGACCAGCACGCGGGACTCGGCGTAGGTGTTGTCCTCGGCCAGCGGCGCGTTCGCCTGGGCGATGACGAAGCGGTCCTCCTCATCGGCGGTGAGGAAGTCCACCTGGTCGGTCACGACACCCTCGACGACCTTGCGGTACGGGGTCTCGACGAAGCCGAACGCGTTGACCCGGCCGTAGGAGGCGAGCGAGCCGATCAGACCGATGTTCGGGCCTTCCGGCGTCTCGATCGGGCACATCCGGCCGTAGTGCGAGGGGTGCACGTCACGGACCTCGAAGCCGGCCCGCTCACGGCTCAGACCACCCGGGCCCAGCGCCGACAGACGGCGCTTGTGGGTCAGGCCCGACAGCGGGTTGGTCTGGTCCATGAACTGGGACAGCTGGCTGGTGCCGAAGAACTCCTTGATGGAGGCGACGACCGGCCGGATGTTGATCAGGGTCTGCGGCGTGATCGCCTCGACGTCCTGGGTGGTCATCCGCTCGCGGACGACGCGCTCCATACGGGCCAGACCGGTACGGACCTGGTTCTGGATGAGCTCGCCGACGTTCCGCAGACGACGGTTGCCGAAGTGGTCGATGTCATCGGTCTCGACGACGATCGTGGAACCGTTCTCCCCGGTCGTCTCGGTCTCGCCCGCGTGCAGCTTGACCAGGTACTTGATGGTCGCGATGACATCGTCGGTGGTCAGCACGCCGGCGTCGAGCGGCTGGTCGGCGCCGAGCTTCTTGTTGACCTTGTAGCGGCCGACCTTGGCCAGGTCGTAGCGCTTCGGGTTGAAGTAAAGGTTCTCCAGCAGCGTCTGCGCGGCCTCACGGGTCGGCGGCTCGCCCGGACGCAGCTTGCGGTAGATGTCGAGCAGCGCGTCGTCCTGGCCCTGGGTGTGGTCCTTCTCCAGGGTGGCGCGCATGGACTCGTACTCGCCGAACTCCTCGAGGATCTGCTCGGTGGTCCAGCCGAGCGCCTTGAGCAGGACGGTGACGGACTGCTTACGCTTACGGTCGATACGGACACCGACCATGTCGCGCTTGTCGATCTCCATCTCCAGCCAGGCACCCCGGGACGGGATGATCTTGGCCGAGAAGATGTCCTTGTCGGACGTCTTGTCGATGGAGGAGTCGAAGTAGACACCGGGGGAACGGACCAGCTGCGACACGACGACACGCTCGGTGCCGTTGATGCAGAAGGTGCCCTTCGGGGTCATGAGTGGGAAATCACCCATGAAGACCGTCTGGGACTTGATCTCACCGGTCTCGTTGTTGGTGAACTCGGCCGTGACGAAGAGCGGCGCGGCGTAGGTGAAGTCGCGCTCCTTGCATTCGTCGATCGAGTTCTTCGGCGGCTCGAAGCGGTGATCACGGAAGGTCAGGGACATCGACCCGGAGAAGTCCTCGATCGGAGAGATCTCCTCGAAGATCTCCTCCAGACCGGACTTGGTGGGGACGTCCTGACCGCTGTCCAGCGCAGCCTCGACGCGAGCCTTCCAGGCGGCATTGCCGAGCAGCCAATCGAAGCTCTCGGTCTGCAGCGCAAGGAGGTTCGGAACCTCGAGAGGCTCCTTGATCTTCGCAAAGGAGATGCGCAGCGGGGCGGTGCTGGCGCCGTTGTTCGTATGTGCAGTCGAGGCGTTGCGCGAGGCGGCCAAGAGGGGGTCCTTCCGAGGGCTCGGACTCACTACGCGCGTACCGGTCCCATCTTGAGCCCATGGATGAAATCCCTGGTCAGGGCGGTTCCATCGGCAGTGCTCGAAGGTGGGCATGCCCCTGGTGACGGGCAGGGAGCAGCTAACAGGCAGCGCAAAGGGTCAGTGTAGCCACTTGGCACACTGATGTCCAGCGCCGAGTTCCTGAGACCGGCAGAGCCAATCTCTCCCTCCGGTGAGAGGCCTCGCCCCTCGTTGTCTTCCACCCGCCTTGTTCGGCAGCCCTGCGCTCGAAGCGCATATCCATACTGCCCGCTTCGCCGACGATCCATGCCTCGGACTTACGGATCGGTGTGACGTCGCGTCCTGAGAATTGCGCGCTGCGTGCCGTTCGTCAAGGCCCCCCACTCCGGCGAGATCGTCACAGGGCGTGGCGACGGGCAACGAAGATCACCATACCTGCCGGAACCCGAAAGACGGCGGAGCCGTCACAGGAACACCGAAGGGCGACCACCCCAACGGGTGATCGCCCTCGCGGAGCCCGGCCTCACCGTTTCGCACCTACCGGCGCGTGGCGGCGGGCCGACAGGTCACTTGACCTCGACGGAGGCGCCGGCGCCCTTGAGGGACTCGGCGGCCTTGTCGGCCTGCTCCTTGTTGACCTTCTCCAGGACCGGCTTCGGGGTGCCGTCGACGAGGTCCTTGGCCTCCTTCAGACCCAGCGAGGTCAGCTCACGCACGACCTTGATGACCTGGATCTTCTTGTCGCCGGTGCCGGTGAGGATGACGTCGAACTCGTCCTGCTCCTCGGGGGCCTCGGCGGCAGCACCGGGGGCACCCGGGGCGGCGACGACGGCGGCCGGGGCGGCGGCGGTGACGTCGAACTTCTCCTCGAAGGCCTTCACGAACTCGGAGAGCTCGATGAGGGTGAGGGTCTCGAACTGCTCGAGCAGCTCTTCCTGGCTGAGCTTCGCCATGATGGCGGTCCTTCCACTAAGTCGGCAGGTGCCGGATGTACATGTCGGCGGGCTTCCGGGCCCGCTGCGACCGGGGCCGAATTACTCGGCGGCCGCGGTCTCGGCGGGAGCCTGGGTGTCGGCACCGCCCTGCTCGGCCTGCTTCTGCCGGAGCGCCTCCGCGGTGCGGATGAACTTCGACAGCGGGGCCTGGAAGAGCGCGGCAGCCTGAGACTGCTTGGCCTTCATCGCACCCGCCAGCTTGGCGAGCAGCACCTCACGGGACTCGAGGTCCGCGAGCTTCTTGATCTCGTCGGCGGACATCGCCTTACCGTCAAGGACACCGCCCTTGATGACGAGAGCGGGGTTCTCCTTGGCGAAGTCACGGAGACCCTTCGCCGCCTCGACCGGGTCACCGGTCACGAAGGCGACGGCCGACGAACCCGCGAACAGGTCGTCGAGCTGGTTGATCCCGGCCTCGTTGGCCGCGATCTTGGTCAGCGTGTTCTTCACCACACGGTACTGAGCGTTCTCACCGAGCGAACGGCGCAGCTCCTTGAGCTGCGCGACGGTGAGACCGGTGTACGCGGTCACAACGGCGGCGTTGGAAGTGCGGAACTTCTCCCGCATTTCCTCGACGGCTGCGACCTTGTCAGGACTCGCCATGAGCCTCGGCCTCCTTCCGGGTGATGAGGACCGCTTCGGCCTGAAGGAAGGAGGCTGAACAACACGAAAACGCCCCGGCGCAGGCGCTCGGGGCGTGACTCGACCGATCGGGCTCACGGCCCGCTCGGGAGTTACAACCACAGTCACCTACGCAGGTCGTCCGCAGCTAGCGGATCCTTCAGCCACCGCGCCCCCTTGCGGAGACACAGCGACAACCAGCGGTCTTTGGCTTCTGTAGGAGACTACGCGAACGGGCCGCGACCAGGCAAATCCGCTCTACTGCTGGGGCACCATGTCCTGGAAGTCCGTGGTGTCCGAGGACGACGGCTCCTGGACCGAGACCGTGGTGCCGTAGTCCGAGTAGAAGACCGTCGAGTCATAGGCGCCGTTGTTGCTCTGGGCCTGCTCACGCTTCTTGACCAGCAGGTTCTTACCGTCGATCCACAGGTCGATGGTCTCGGTGTCCATACCGGACGTCTCCAGCTGCTTCTGCAGGGCGTCCAGATCCGACTGGCTCAGGTCCTTGGACTGCATCTTGGCGATCTCGGAGACCTTGACCGTGCCGGTGTAGTGGGTGGCCTTGACGCCCTTGACGTCCTCCGAGCCGACGCTCTTGACCTTGCCCGTGGCGAGCAGCAGCTGCACCGAGCGCGACGGGTTGTTGTTCTGCATCTGGTCCTTGAGGAACGCGCCCGACGGGCCCGCCTGCTTGGCCAGCGCGTCGTAGTCGTACTTGATCCAGTGCTTGCCGCCGCCCGCCTGCGCGGCGAACGCGTCGCCCATGTTCATGAACATCGCGTCGGGGGTGTACCGGGCCTGCAGGGGCATGCCCTCGACCGGCGAGGACGCGACGGCCCCGCCCTTCTGCGTGATGGTCATGTTGGCCCGGATGCCGTCGGCCCAGTCCATCGCACCGGACATCTCGGAGTTCGACTGGCCCATCTGCGTGGTGCCCTCGACCTTGGCCGAGTGCTGGGCGTCCGTACGCTCCGAGGCGAGCTTCAGCGCGGCCAGCGGGGACCCCAGCGACTGGCCCGCCTTGTCGCCGGCCTTGTCGTCACCGGACTTCTCGCTCCCGCACGCGGTGAGCCCGACCATCAGGACGACGCCACCGGCTGCTATCGCGCATCGCATACCAAGCTGAGTACCGCGCACGGCTCCCCCTTTTTAACTCTCTTTTATGTCTGCCGAGACTCTAGCGGAGGGGGCCGACAGCGCAACGCGCCGGGCCCCGCACCTCATAGGAGATGCGGGGCCCGGCGGCTACGGTTCCAGTCCGGCTCAGACGGCCTCGTCCTCGACCAGCAGATTGCGGGTGCGGTTGGCGTCCAGCGGGATGCCGGGGCCCATCGTGGTGGTCAGGACCGCCTTCTTGATGTAGCGGCCCTTCGCGGCGGACGGCTTGAGACGGTTGATCTCCTCGAGCGCCGCGGCGTAGTTCTCCACCAGCTGCGCCTCTTCGAACGACACCTTGCCGATGATGAAGTGCAGGTTGGCGTGCTTGTCGACGCGGAACTCGATCTTGCCGCCCTTGATCTCCGTGACGGCCTTGGCGACGTCCGGAGTGACGGTGCCGGTCTTCGGGTTCGGCATCAGACCACGCGGACCGAGCACCCGGCCCAGACGGCCGACCTTGCCCATGAGGTCCGGGGTGGCGACGACGGCGTCGAAGTCCAGACGGCCCTTGGACACCTCGTCGATGAGCTCGTCGGAGCCGACGATGTCGGCGCCGGCGGCCTCCGCGGCCGCAGCACGGTCACCGGTCGCGAAGACCAGGACCCGGGCGGTCTTACCGGTGCCGTGCGGCAGGTTCACGGTGCCGCGGACCATCTGGTCGGCCTTGCGCGGGTCGACGCCCAGGCGCATGGCGACCTCGACGGTCGCGTCGAACTTGCTCGTGGAGGTGTCCTTCGCCAGACGGACGGCCTCGAGCGGGGCGTAGGCACGCTCCCGGTCGATCTTGGCGTCCGCAGCGCGGAGGGTCTTGCTGCGCTTGCTCACTGCTGCTCCTGATGGTTGTGGAGTTCGTGGTCCGGGCCGGCGCGTGGCCCTCCCACGGTGGTGCTACGAGGGGAGTGTCAGCCCTCGACCGTGATGCCCATGGAGCGGGCGGTGCCGGCGATGATCTTCTCGGCGGCGTCCAGGTCGTTGGCGTTCAGGTCGGGCATCTTGGTGGTGGCGATGTCGCGGACCTGGTCGCGGGTGATCTTGGCGACCTTGGTCTTGTGCGGCTCGCCGGAGCCCTTGTCCACGCCCGCGGCCTTGAGGATCAGCTTGGCGGCCGGCGGGGTCTTGGTGACGAAGGTGAAGGAGCGGTCCTCGTAGACCGTGATCTCCACCGGCACGACCATGCCGCGCTGCGACTCGGTCGCGGCGTTGTAGGCCTTGCAGAACTCCATGATGTTGACGCCGTGCTGACCCAGCGCGGGGCCGACCGGCGGGGCCGGGTTCGCGGCGCCGGCCTGGATCTGGAGCTTGATCAGCCCCGTGACCTTCTTCTTCTTGGGAGGCATGCTCTCTCCGGGTCCTTGTGAGAGGTAGATCGCCTCCGAACCGGATCATCCGGATGGAGGCATACCGCACAACGATAACGGGTATAGCCGTGCGCCTTAAAACCGAGCAGGTCAGACCGGCCGCAAGAGCCTGTCTGACCTGTTCGGAAGCGTTTGTACGACGGTGTCAGTTCTTCTGGATCTGGTCGAAGCTCAGCTCGACCGGAGTCTCGCGGCCGAAGATCTCGACCAGGCCCTTGACCTTCTTCGAGTCGGCGTTGATCTCGTTGATCGTCGCCTGGAGCGTCGCGAACGGGCCGTCGGTGACCGTGACCGAGTCGCCCACCTCGAAGTCCAGCACCTGGACCTCGACCTTGCGGCTCGGCGCCGGCAGGCCGCCCTCCTCGGCGGCGGCCTTGGCGGCCTTCTCCTCGGCCTCGGGGGCGAGCATCTTGACGATCTCGTCCAGGGTCAGCGGGTACGGGTCGTACGCGTTGCCCACGAAGCCGGTGACGCCGGGGGTGTTGCGGACGACGCCCCACGACTCGTTCGTCAGGTCCATGCGCACCAGCACATAGCCGGGGAGCTTGTTCTGGCGGACGGTGCGGCGGTCGCCGTTCTTGATCTGGACGACCTCTTCCTGCGGCACCTCGGCCTGGAAGATGTAGTCCTCGACGTTCAGCGAGACGGCGCGCTGCTCCAGGTTGGTCTTCACTCGGTTCTCGTAGCCCGCGTACGTGTGGATCACGTACCACTCACCGGGGAGGGTGCGCAGCTCCTCACGCAGGGCCTCGACCGGGTCGACCGCGGCCTCGACGGCCTCTTCGGTCTCCTCGGCCTCTTCTTCGGCACCGGCCTCATGGGCCTCGACGGCCTCCGCCGCAGCCTCGTCCTCGACGTGGACCGCGGCCTGCTCGGCGGGCTCGCCCACCGCGGCGTCGGCTGCTTCAGCCTGGTCGGAATCCGCCGCCTCGACGATGTCGAGCTCGTCCTCACGGGACTCGACGGGCTCGGCGGCATCGTTCAGGTTCGGGTCAGACACGGTGGCTGCTTCTTCCTGGCTTCAAGGGGTGGAACGTGCGAAGAGGCGACGCCGGGACAGCGGCCGCCCTTTCGCGGGGTCTCAGCCAAAGACGTACTTGATGGCGTTGTTAAACCCATAGTCAATCACGGTCACGATGCCGATCATGATCAGCACGAAGACGATCACCACACTGGTGTACGTCGACAGTTGACTGCGGGTGGGCCAGACGACCTTGCGCAGCTCAGCGACGATCTGTCGGTAGAAAAGCGCGAGTCGGCCGAAGGGCCCCTTCTTCGCGCGCTTGCCACCACGGCGGCCCCTCTTGGTCGCCACCTCGTCCTCAGGACGACCGCTCTCAGGCGTCGCGGTGGAGCCCAGGGCTTCCGTCACTCATCCTCACCTGAATCCGGGTCGTGGCCGTGCCGCGTCCGGCCCGGCCGCACAGCGGTGCTTGTCCTTGCGTACGCCAGCACGCACCCTGAACCTCAGTGCGTGTAGCAGGGCCGGAGGGACTTGAACCCCCAACCGCTGGTTTTGGAGACCAGTGCTCTACCAATTGAGCTACGACCCTTCGCGGCACCCCCAACCTACCGCATCCACCCGGCTGCACGGAGTGTGCAAGGCGGAACGGCTGCTGAGCGGCCAACGACGCATGAGTGTACGTGCTTGTCGGCCGGGCGTCGAACGAGAAGCGCCCGAAGCGTCCGTAAACCCGCCTGCCGCCCCTTTCCCCGGTCTGCGACGATGCAGATATGACCGCTGCTACTCACCCAGTACATTCCCCGACCGACCGGCGGGTGTCGGCCCGCATCGGCACGATCTCCGAGTCCGCCACCCTCGCCGTCGACGCGAAGGCCAAGGCCCTCAAGGCCGCCGGCCGCCCGGTGATCGGCTTCGGCGCCGGTGAGCCGGACTTCCCCACCCCCGACTACATCGTCGAGGCGGCGGTGGCCGCGTGCCGCGACCCCAAGTACCACCGCTACACCCCGGCCGGCGGGCTGCCCGAGCTCAAGGCCGCGATCGCCGCGAAGACCCTGCGCGACAGCGGCTACGAGGTCGAGTCGGCCCAGGTCCTGGTGACCAACGGCGGCAAGCAGGCGATCTACGAGGCGTTCGCCGCGATCCTGGACCCGGGCGACGAGGTCATCGTCCCCGCGCCGTACTGGACCACCTACCCGGAGTCGATCCGGCTGGCCGGCGGCGTCCCGGTGGATGTCGTGGCCGACGAGACGACCGGCTACCGCGTCTCCGTGGAGCAGCTGGAGGCGGCCCGCACCGAGCACACCAAGGTGCTGCTCTTCGTCTCCCCGTCCAACCCCACCGGGGCGGTCTACTCCCGGGCGCAGATCGAGGAGATCGGGGGCTGGGCGGCCGAGCACGGGCTGTGGGTGCTCACCGACGAGATCTACGAGCACCTGGTCTACGGCGACGCGGAGTTCCACTCGCTGCCGGTGGTGGTGCCCGAGCTGCGTGACAAGTGCATCGTGGTCAACGGTGTCGCCAAGACGTACGCGATGACCGGCTGGCGGGTGGGCTGGGCCATCGGCCCCAAGGACGTGGTGAAGGCCGCGACCAACCTGCAGTCGCACGCCACCTCGAATGTGAGCAATGTCGCTCAGGCCGCCGCGATCGCCGCCGTCTCCGGCGACCTCGACGCCGTCGCCACGATGCGCGAGGCGTTCGACCGCCGGCGCCGCACGATCGTGCGCATGCTGAACGAGATCGACGGCGTGGAGTGCCCGGAGCCGGAGGGCGCGTTCTACGTGTACCCCTCGGCGAAGGGGCTGCTCGGCAAGGAGATCCGCGGCAAGCGGCCGCGGAACACCGTCGAGCTGGCCGAACTGATCCTGGAGGAGGCCGAGGTCGCGGTGGTGCCGGGTGAGGCCTTCGGCACGCCGGGCTATCTGCGCCTGTCGTACGCGCTGGGCGACGAGGACCTCGTCGAGGGCGTCTCGCGGCTCCAGAAGCTGCTGGGCGAGGCGCGCGACTGACGCGTCGCCCGGATTCCGGAACGAGCGGGTGCGGGGCCCTTCGGGGCCCCGCACGCGTTTTCGGGGAACCCTCCGGTTCGGCGAAAGTGGCTTCCGGGGAGCAGGCCGATACGGCAGGATCTTGGGATGGAGAGCGTTCGTGCCCGCGGCGAAGCCGCTGATCGAGACCTGCGGCAACTGCCCAAAGCCCATCTGCACCTGCACTTCACCGGGTCCATGCGCCCCAGCACCCTCCTTGAGCTCGCCGACAAGTACGGCGTCCACCTGCCGGAGGCACTGAGCGGCGGCGAACCTCCGAAACTCCGCGCGACCGACGAGCGCGGCTGGTTCCGCTTCCAGCGGCTGTACGACATGGCGCGGTCCTGTCTGCGGGAGGCCGACGACATCCGGCGGCTGGTGCGCGAGGCCGCCGAGGAGGATGTGCGCGACGGCGCCAGGTGGCTGGAGATCCAGGTCGACCCCACCTCGTACGCCCCCCGGCTCGGCGGGCTGATCCCGGCACTGGAGATCATCCTGGACGCGGTCGAGACCACCTCCCGGGACACCGGCCTCGGAATGCGGGTGCTCGTCGCCGCCAACCGGATGAAGCACCCGCTGGAGGCGCGCACCCTGGCCCGGCTCGCCGTGCGCTACGCCGACCACGGCGTCGTCGGCTTCGGCCTCTCCAACGACGAGCGGCGCGGCTTCGCCCGTGACTTCGACCGCGCCTTCGCCATCGCCCGGGACGGCGGTCTGCTGGCGGCGCCGCACGGCGGTGAGCTCTCGGGCCCGGCCAGCGTGCGCGACTGCCTGGACGACCTCGGCGCGGCGCGGGTCGGCCACGGGGTGCGCGCGGCCGAGGACCCACGGCTGCTCGCCCGGCTCGCCGACCGCGGGGTGACCTGCGAGGTGTGCCCGTCGTCCAACGTGGCGCTCGGGGTCTACGAGAAGCCGGAGGACGTACCGCTGCGGACGCTGTACGACGCGGGGGTCCCGATGGCGCTGGGCGCCGACGACCCGCTGCTCTTCGGGTCGCGGCTGGTGGCGCAGTACGCGCTGGCGCGCGAGCGCCACGGCTTCACGGACGCCGAGCTGGCCGAGCTGGCCCGGCAGTCGGTGCGGGCGTCGGCCGCGCCGGAGGAGGTCCGGCGGCGGCTGCTGGACGACATCGACGGGTGGCTGGCGGGGTGAACTACACACTCGCACGTGACGGTGTGCCCCCACGTGACGGTGTGCTCAGAGGCTGACGCCGACCGTCACCGGCTCGTTGACCAGCGTCACCCCGAACGCCTCCTCGACCCCTGCCACCACCTCGCGGGCGAGCGCCAGCAGATCCTCGGTCGTGGCCTCGCCCCGGTTGGTGAGCGCGAGCGTGTGCTTGCTGGAGATGCGGGCCGGACCGGTGCCGTAGCCCTTGGGGAAGCCCGCCTTGTCGATCAGCCAGGCGGCGGAGGTCTTGATGCGCCCCTCCCCCGCCGGGAAGGCGGGCGGCGCGGTGTCCGGCCCGAGGCGCTCGGCGACCCGGGCGAGGAAGGCGGCGTACGCGTCCTGCGTCAGCACCGGGTTGGTGAAGAAGGACCCCGCGGACCAGGTGTCGTGGTCCTCGGGGTCGAGCACCATGCCCTTGCCCGCGCGCAAGCCCAGGACGGTCCGGCGGGCGATGGCGGCGGGCACCCGGTTCCCGACCTCGACACCGAGCACCCGGGCGGTCTCGGCGTACCGGACCGGTGAGGACATCCCGCCCGCGTCCTCCAGCTCGAAGCGGACCCGCAGCACGACATGGCGGTCCGGGTCGGCCTTGAAGCGGCTGTGGCGGTAGGAGAAGGCGCAGTCTGCGTTCGGGATCGTGACGACGGCGTCGGCGCGGCGGTCGTAGGCGACCACCTCGGTGATCGTGGCGGCGACCTCCTGGCCGTACGCGCCGACGTTCTGTATCGGGGTCGCGCCGGCGGATCCGGGGATGCCGGCCAGGCATTCGACTCCGGCGAGCCCCGCCTCGACCGTACGGGCCACGGCGGCCGACCAGTTCTCGCCCGCGGCGAGCTCCAGGCGGCTGCCGTCGAGAGTGAAGCCGCTGGTCGCGATGTGCAGGGCGGTGCCGTCGAAGCCCTTGTCGGCGATGACCAGATTGCTGCCGCCGCCGATCACCAGCAGCGGGGTGCCGGTCGCGTCGGCCTCCTGGACGGCGGCGACCACCTCGTCGTCGGTGGTGGCCGTGATCAGCCGGGTCGCCGGTCCGCCGAGGCGGAACGTGGTGAGCGGGGCCAGGGGGGCGTCGTGGAGTTCCTGCACGCGCTCAAGAGTACGGGTGCGCCCCCGGGGCTCTTCGGGGCGGCCTTGGGGCGGCCTTGGGGGCAGCCGGCCCCCGGCGCGGGTCCGGGGGTCGGCGGCACGCGTCGTACGACGGGGCTCAGGCGAGCCGGACCACGGCGCGGGCCCTGCCCAGCACCTTCTGGCCGGCGCTCGTCGCCGTGATGTCGAGGCGCACCGTACGGGCCTCGTCGTCCAGCTTGGCGGTGATCTTGGCGCCGATCTCGATGACCGCGCCCTTGTCGTCGTTCGGGACGACGACCGGCCTGGTGAAGCGGACGCCGTACTCGACGAGGGCCCCGGGGTCGCCGGTCCAGTCGGTCAGCACGCGGGCCGCCTCGGCCATGGTGTACGCGCCGTGCGCGATGACGTCGGGGAGGCCGACCTCCCTGGCGAACTTCTCGTTCCAGTGGATCGGGTTGAAGTCGCCCGACGCACCCGCGTACCGCACGAGATCGGCGCGGTTCACCCGGAACTCCCGCAGCGGTACCTCGGTGCCGACTTCCACGTCGTCGTAACTGACCTTGGCCGTCATCCGCTCTCCTCCGCCTGTGCCGGCACCTCGTGCGCCGCGCCCTCGTCCGCCTTGGCGGCGCGGGCGACCAGCGTCGTGAACGACGTCACCACATGATCGCCCGCTTCGTCATGCACATCGCCGCGGACGGACAGGATGTCGTTGCCGGCCAGCGACTTGATCGAGTCGATGGTCGAGGTGACCCTGAGCTGGTCGCCCGCGCGCACCGGCCGGGTGTACTCGAACCGCTGATCGCCGTGGACCACCCGGCTGTAGTCGAGCCCCAGCTGGGGGTCCTCGACGACCTGCTTGCCGGTCGCCTTGAAGGTGATCGAGAAGACGAAGGTCGGCGGGGCGATGACATCCGGGTGGCCGAGCGCGCGCGCCGCCTCGGGGTCGGTGTAGACCGGATTGGGGTCGCCGATCGCCTCGGCGAATTCGCGGATCTTCTCCCGGCCGACCTCATACGGGGCGGTGGGCGGGTAGGTCCGCCCCACGAACGACTGGTCGAGCGCCATCGCCTCGCACCTCCTGCGATTGAATTACCAACGAAACGAGGCCGCCCCCCGCGAGTGGGGGCGGCCTCGAATCAAAGTTTATTGCTATCGCGTCTCGCGGTGCGCGGTGTGCGCGTTGCAACGCGGGCAGTACTTCTTGATCTCAAGACGATCCGGGTCATTGCGCCGGTTCTTCTTGGTGATGTAGTTCCGCTCCTTGCACTCCACGCAGGCCAGCGTGATCTTCGGGCGGACGTCTGTGGCAGCCACGTGAGTGCTCCTTGACGAACGGATGGGGTTAACGCAGAAAGAGTAGCCGATCGAAGGACAGACCCCACAATCGGCTACTGTCAGTAGCGGTGACCGGACTTGAACCGGTGACACAGCGATTATGAGCCGCTTGCTCTACCGACTGAGCTACACCGCTGCGATGCGAGTGGCCTCCCGCCCGACTGTAGTCGAACGGGAAACCTCACACATCAGAGCCCCAATACGGAATCGAACCGTAGACCTTCTCCTTACCATGGAGACGCTCTGCCGACTGAGCTATTGGGGCGAGCGATGAAGACATTACACGGTCGGCCGCCGAAGGTGAAATCCGTATCGGCGCACCGTCACCGTCTGCTCAGGCACCACACCGGTACGACTAATGCGCTCCTCCGCGAAGCCGCCCCCACCGCGGCCTAGGCTCGGATCGCGCCGCGCGATCTTCGCTGCGCACGCACCCGTCACGCGCCCCCTCGCGCCCCGCGTACGCCCTGCGATTCCCCAGGAGTGCGATGCCCGACAGCCAGCCGCAGCAGCAGCCGCAGCAGCCCCCCAGGAACGACGGCGCGGCCCCCGGGCCCGCCGCGCTGGTGCTCGGCGGCGCCCGGCTCGCCGACGGCCGCACCGTGGACGTACGGCTCAGCGGCGGGCGGATCGAGGCGGTCGGCACGGCGGGCAGCCTCTCCCCCGGCACCGGCACCCGGCTGGACCTCGGCGGCTATCTGCTGCTCCCCGCCCCCGCCGAACCGCACGCCCACTGCGACACCGCCCTCACCGCCGAGATCGCGGGCCCGGTCCCGTACGCCCCCGAGGACATCCAGCGCCGTACTACGGAAGCCGCGCTGCTCCACCTGGGCCATGGGGCGACCGCCCTGCGCACCCACGTCCGCATCAGCGGGGTGCACGGGCTGAGCTCCCTGGAGGCCGTCCTCCAGGCGCGCATCGCGCTGCGCGGGCTCATCGACGTCCATGCGGTGGCGGTGCCCCGGGTGCTGACCGGCGCCGCCGGGGCGGACGGGCTCGCGATGCTGCGCGACGCGGTGAAGATGGGCGCGGCGGTCATCGGCGGCTGCCCCGACCTCGACCCCGACCCGACCGGCCACGCCGAGGCCGTCCTGGACCTCGCCGCCCGCCACGGCTGCGCCGTCGACCTGCATACGGACGGTGACGACCCGGCCCGGCTCGCCCGGTTCGCGGCGATGGCCGGCGGGCTGCGGCCGGGCGTCACCATCGGCCCCTGCGGCGGGCTGTCCCGGCTGCCGCGCGATGTGGCGGCGCGGATCGCCGACCGGCTCGCGGCGGCCGGCGTCACCGTCGTCTGTCTGCCCCAGGGCGACTGCGCCGGTCTGGAGGACCGTGGCGCGCGGGGCTCGCACGGCACCGGCTGGGCGCCGGTGCGGCTGCTGCGCTCGGCGGGTGTCCGGGTGGCCGCGGGCAGCGGCGCGCTGCGGGACGCCGTGAACCCGGTGGGCCGGGGCGACCCCCTGGAGGCCGCCTTCCTGCTGGCGTCGCGGGGCGGGCTGCGCCCCGAAGAGGCGTACGAGGCGGTGTGCGGCCGGGCACGGGCCGCCATGGGGCTGCCCGAAGTACGGGTGGAGGCCGGGTTCCCGGCCGAGCTGCTCGCGGTGCGCGGGGACGGTCTCGCGGGGGTGCTCTCGCTCGCGTACAGCCGGGTCGTGGTCCACGAGGGCCGGATGGTGGCCCGGACCAGCGCGGTGCGGGAGTACTGCGACTCGGCCGCCGCGGTGGCCCTCGACCTGCCGCGCCAGACCCGGTCGCAGGATGGCGACGAGCAGCCCTAGGACATCCGGCGTACGGTCGGGATCATGCGCATTGTCATCGCTGGTGGACATGGAAAGGTCGCGATGCGGCTGGAGCGGCTGCTCACCGCGCGGGGCGACGAGGTGGCGGGCATCATCCGCAAACCCGAGCAGGCGGGCGATCTGCTGGCGGCCGGCGCGGAACCGGTCGTGTGCGACCTGGAGCAGGCCACGGTCGAGGACGTCGCCAAGCATCTGGAGGGCGCTGACGCGGCGGTCTTCGCCGCCGGCGCGGGCCCCGGGAGCGGCATCGAACGCAAGCAGACGGTCGATTACGCGGCCGCGGTGCTCTTCGCGGACGCGGCCGAACGGTCCGGGGTCCGGCGGTACCTCATCGTGTCCTCGATGGGTGCGGACCGCGAGCCCCCGCCCGGTACGGACCCGGTCTTCGCGGCCTACCTGCGCGCGAAGGCCGCGGCGGACGACGACGTACGGGCCCGGAAGAACCTCGACTGGACCGTGCTGCGGCCGGGCCGGCTCACGGACGACCCGGGCACGGGCCTGGTGAACCTGGCCGAGCACACGGGGCGCGGCGAGGTCACGCGCGACGACGTGGCGGTGGTGCTGGTCGCACTCCTCGACGAGCCCCGCACCGCGCGCCGCACCCTGGAGCTCATCAACGGCGAGACGCCCATCGAGGAGGCGGTCCGGGCGATCGTCGAACAGGGCTAGCCGCGCCAGGGGCGTGGCCACGGCCTAGACCTCCACCCGGGCCGATGCGTCGGCCCGGGCCACGGACTCCTGTTCGTACCCCCGCTCGTACGCCGTGCAAATCCGCTCGATCGCGCGTCGCGCGTCGCGCGCCCGCGCCTCGGACACCGGATAGAGCAGGACCACCTCGTACGACCGCTCCCGCTCGATCCACCACCTCCGGCTCCGACGGCCGCACCGTCGTGAAGGGCCTGGAACAGTAGACGCCCGTCACCTTCGCCCCCCGGCGGCGGTGGCAATGTCACCGTCAACGAGTCCACGACATACCAGGAGTTCTCGGGCGCCGGGGCGTCGTTCAGGGACACCGCCGCATGGCTGTTCAACAGCAGCGGCGCGCTGAGCCGGAGCACCCGTGACCAGGTGATGCGCAAGCTCTTCTCGCCCACCGACGGCATCGGCGTGAGCTTCCTGCGGAACCCGCTGGGCGGCTCCGACCTCGCCCGCTTCGGCTACACCTTCGACGACGTACCGGCCGGGCAGACCGATCCCAACTCAACCAGCAGAAGGAGGACATGCACAACCTGATCGACTACACCCGCAACTGGGGCAAGAGCTGGATCAAGTGGAGCCTCGCCGTCGACCAGAACAAGGGCCCGCACAACGGCGGTTGCGGCACCTGCATCACACGCCCCACCGTTCGGCGCCGGTCCCTCCCCTCGTGGGGACCGGTGCCGAACGGTGGGCCGGTGTCGATCCGCGCCGTACTGGTGCGGATCGAGGAAAGGCCGGACCCGTGGTCGACGCGATGGCCGTCCGGATGGCACCGGCTCCACGGATCTCTCAAGCTCACGCGACGGGCCCGTCGCCACCGTTGCAACTCCGGCGAAAGCCAACCGAGAACATGCGGTGCCATGGGTTGTCTCTCCGTGCGCTGAGCTGGTGGCCTGGCCAGGTGACGTGCGGTTGATGCGCTACTGCGTCATGATCCTGCCAGCTGTGCCTCCCGCCGAGGAGGTTCCGGCATCCGGCCACCGACTTAACCGCAGGTCAGCCATATAGAGTGAGTTTTCCGGTCCGGATGTCCAGGTGCGGGGGAAGTAAGGAGTGGAGACCTTGAGTTCCGACTCAGGGGCACGCACAGCCTTCGCGGAACGTCTTGCGCTGCTGTACAGGGAGGCCGGTAACCCTCCCCTCAAGAGCGTGGCCGAGGCGGTCGTCCGGTTCCAGCGGGTCGACGAGCGAGGGCGGCCCGTGCGGGTGTCCGCTCAGCGGATCAGCGACTGGCGACGAGCCAAGAACGTGCCTGCCCAGTTCGCCGCCCTCGCAGCGGTGCTGCACGTCCTGATTCCCGAAGCGCGACGCTTGCGGCCCGCGTCGGTGTCCACAGGCCTGTATGACATGGCCCAGTGGCAGCGCCTATGGGAGCGTGCGGTGGCCGACCCGGTCGGCGAGCGCCCCGCGACATCCGCGGAAGAGGAGGAACGACCCTCGGCTGAAGCCCCGACCGTCCCCGGTGGTGTGTGCCCGTACCGGGGGCTGGCTTCGTACCGTCAGCAAGACGCCCGGTGGTTCTTCGGCCGAGAGCGGAGCACGGATGCCCTCGTCACTCAGCTGCGCGCAGCGGAGAAGACGGGTGGCTTGGTCATGCTCGTGGGCGCTTCAGGGGCGGGAAAATCCTCCCTGCTGAACGCCGGCTTAGTGCCCGCATTGCAGAACGGCGCACTGGGCGACGAGAAGAGCCAGGGCAGGGGGGTTCTGCAGCTCGTGCCGGGAGGCGATCCTCTCGCGGAGCTGACTCGCCGGATCCCTGAGCTCGCACACGTCGTCTCCACCGCGGAGGAACCGGCGGCGAAGGAGCCCGGTACTCCGCGATTCGCGCACGAGGTGAGGGAGGCCGTCACGGCATGGGCTGGGCGCGAGACATCCTCCGCCGCCCGTCCGGTCGTCATCGTGGATCAGTTCGAGGAGGCGTTCACCCTCGGCTCCGACGAGGCGAACAGGCGCACTTTCATCCGGCTGCTCCACGCTGCGTGCTCGCGCGCCGGTTCCGGTGACTCAGCACCCGTGCTCGTAGTCCTCGGCATACGCGCCGACTTCTACGAGCAGTGCCTGGGGTATCCCGAACTGGCCGACGCGCTGCAACACCGGCACATGGTGCTCGGACCGCTGACCACTACGGAGCTGCGCGAAGCGGTGACCGGCCCGGCCAAGGCCGTGGGACTGGAACTCGAACCGGGGCTGGCGGAGCTGATCGTCCAGGAAGTGAGCGCTGACGGCCCTCGTGGGACGCATGACGCGGGGGTGCTGCCGCTCCTCTCCCACGCCCTGCTCGCCACCTGGCAGCGACGGAAGGCGGGAAGGCTGACGCTGGCCGGCTACCGCGCGGCGGGCGGAATCCAGGGAGCGGTGGCGGCGACTGCCGAGCAGGCCTGGTCCAGCCTCGACCCTGCGGCGCGCACGGCCGCGAGACTGCTCCTCCTGAGGCTGGTCCGGCTGGGCGAAGACACCCAGGCCACCCGTAGGAGGGGGACGCGGCGCCGGCTGGCGGAGGAGTCGACGGACCCCAACAAGGCGGAGGAATCGCTCGAAGCGCTGGTTCGCGCCCGATTGGTGACACTCGACGCGGAGACCGTGGAGATCACCCATGAAGCACTGCTTCACGCCTGGCCACGCCTGCGCGACTGGATCGACGAGGACAGGAACGACCACCTGCTGCGCCAGCGACTGGAGGAGGACGGCCGGGCCTGGGAGGGCTTGAACCGCGACACGTCGCTGCTCTACCGGGGTTCCCGTCTGGAGCAGGCCCGCACCTGGGCAAAGTCTGCCGGTGACACCTTTCTGACCCGGAGCGCGGTGGAATTCCTGGCTGCTTCGGTCAGGCTGCGCAAGCGCACAGTCTGGATCAGCCGGGGTGCGGTGTCGGCTCTGGTCGTCCTGGCGATGCTGGCTGTCGGTTCGGCGGTGGTCGCGTGGCAGCAGCGGGACGATGCGGTGTTTCAGCAGGTGCTCGCCGAAGCCGATCGCGTCCAGTCCACGGATCCGTCGTTGTCCGCTCAACTCGACCTGGTGGCACACCGCCTGCGGCCACACGACGAGGGCACGAACAATCGGTTGATCTCGATAGTGAACGCGCCGCTGGCCACGCCGCTTCATGGCCACACCGGCGCCGTCTACCTCACCACGTTCAGCCCGAGTGGACGGATCCTGGCCACCGCCAGCTACGACCGGACGGTTCGACTGTGGAACGTGACAGACCCGACTCGCCCAAAACCCCTGGGCAAGCCCCTCACCGGCCACACGAGCTGGGTGAGCAGCGCGGTCTTCAGCCCGGACGGCCGCACCCTCGCCAGCGCATCGGACGACGGCACGATTCGGCTGTGGGACGTGCGGGATCCCAGCCACCCGCGCCCGCTCGGTGCGCCCTTGTCCGGCCATGACGGCACGGTCTACCTGCTTGCCTTCAGCCCGGACGGACACACGCTGGCCTCTGCCACCGAAGATCACACCGTTCGCCTGTGGGACGTGGGCGACCCGCGCCGGCCGAAGGCGCTCGGTGCCTTGACCGGCCACACCGCCGCCGTGCGCTCCGTGGCGTTCAGCCCCGACGGACGGACGCTGGCAGCCGGTGGCGACAATGGCACGATCAGGCTGTGGGACATGGCCGATCGGCGTCATCCGACGCCGATCGACGCGGTGCTGACCGGCCACGAGGCCACGGTGCACTCCGTGGCCTTCAGCCCCGACGGCCGCACTCTCGCCAGCGGCAGCACGGACGACACCATCCGGCTCTGGAACGTGGCCGACCCACGTCATGCCGCCCGCCTCGGCGCGCCGCTCACCGGCCACACCGGTCCCGTATGGTCAGTGGCCTTCAGCCCCGACGGGGCCATGCTCGCCGCCGCCAGCGCGGACAGCACGGCGAGCCTGTGGAACGTCAGTAATCCGGCCTACCCGTCGCAGGTCGGTGAGCCTCTCGCGGGCAGCAGCGGCGAGATGTACGCCTTGGGCTTCAGCCCCGATGGACGGACCCTCGCCACCGGGAGTGGCGACAACAAGGTCCGCCTGTGGTCGATACCGACGTCGGACATGATCGGCCGAATCGGAGCGTTCCGCCCGGATGGGCGGGTGCTCGCCACGGCCGCGCGCGACGAAAGGGTTCGGCTGTGGAACGTGGAGACTCCCAACCGGCCCGTATCGCTGGGCAAACCGTTCATGCCCGGGGAGGGTGACGTGCGTTCGCTGGCGTTCTCCCCTGACGGCCACACACTCGCGGTGCTGACGGGAAGCCGCGCGGTGCAGCTGTGGAACGTCACCGACCCGACCCGGCCTGTCCCCTACGGGCCGCCCGTCGCGCTGCGGACACGGTTCGCGGGCCCCGAGGCGCTGGCGTTCAGCCCGGACGGGCGCACGCTGGCAACCGCCCATGACGACCGCACCATCCAGTTGTGGAACGTCAGCGACCCGTCTCACCTTCTTCCGCTCGGCGCGCCGCTCACCGGCCACACGGGCTACGTCAACGCCCTCGCCTTCAGCCCGGATGGCCGCACTCTCGCCGGCGGCAGCGCTGACAGCACCATCCGGCTCTGGAACGTGGCCGATCCACGTCATGCCCCCCGCCTCGGCGCGCCGCTCAAGGGGCACCTGGGCCCCATCAACGCGCTCGCCTACAGCCCGGACGGCCATACATTGGCCAGCGGCAGCGACGACGGCACGGTCCGACTCTGGAACGTCACCGCCCCCCTCAAGGCAACCCGGCTGGGCTCCACCCTCACGGGCCACACCGAAGCGGTCGTGTCGCTGACGTTCAGCCAGGACGGCCGCACGCTGGCGAGCGGCGGCAACGACGACACGGTCCGACTCTGGAACGTCACCCTCCCCTCCAGGGCCGCTCCCATCGGTCAATCGATGAGCCCCAACGCCAAAACAGGCAATTTCTTGTCGTTCAGTCCCAACAGCCACATGCTCGGAGTGTCGAGCGGCGCCGATACGGTCCGGCTGTGGAACCTGGACGTCGACGAGGCCATTCATCGCATTTGCTCGATGACTCGGGGCGTTCTGACGCCGGAAAAATGGCACGAGTATCTGCCCCGTCTCCCGTACACGCCTCCGTGCGGTCGCTAACGGAGCCGGGTCTCCACCAACGGCATGTTCCCCGAGCGTCAGGCGCGAGCCATCCGGTTGGTTACGGCTCCGACCCCTTGCGGGTCGCGTTGCGTGATCCCGATCACAAATCCTCGTTGCGGCTGAGCAGTCGACTCCCGCACGCAAGCAGCCTTGTTACTCTTGGGTACAGCCCGATCGCTGGTGCATCCCCCGTCGCCGGCGATCGGGCGCTTCCATGTCCTGCGGGGAGCATCAACAACGTTGACAGGGGGTGTGCCGGCGATGTCCGAGCCCGAACCACGCCAGGCCGCGGAAGCAGGAGCTTCGCACCCGCTGGGACAGCAGCAAGCTCGACGCCTCCGCCGAGTACATCGGCCGAGTGCGAGCTGCCATCCATGCTCGCCGACCATCCGGTGATCGAGGTCGCCCACACGGTGCAGGAAGCGACGGCCGCGATCGGATGGCAGGCGCGAGGCGTGGTGGAGGGCACCTTGGCCGAGTGGAGAGCACTGCACGTCACCGTGTTCGAGACGATCAACCGCTTCCATGAGCGCGCCCGGGAAGATCTCGGAGTGAGCGGAAGTTTCGACGGCCGGCAGCACTCAGCGCGGGGGCTGCTTCTCTCCAAGCCTCAGCCCGAGGGCGAGAGCAAGAGCGAGAGCGACCCAGCATGACCTGGAGGTCCCGGTGATACGAGCGCTCGAACAGGCCGCGGTGAGTCTCGGCCGCGGGTACGTCCGCTACGCGCCGGGCGCTGTCGGGAAGCGGGCCATGGTGGAGCGGTACCTGAATGCCGCGCTGAGGGATCATCCTCAGCACCGCATGGCCCGCACGCGGTTCGGCGCGACGTTCGCCGTCGACACGCAGGACCTCATTCAGCGCTACCTCTACCTTTTTGGGGTCTGGGAGCCGCACCTGACGCGGTGGCTCCAGCGCAGGCTGAAGCCTGGCGATGTCTTCGTGGACGTCGGAGCCAACATCGGGTACTACAGCGTCCTGGCCTCACGCCTCGTCGGGGACAGCGGCAAGGTGGTGGCGGTCGAAGCGTCGCCGACGTTCCACCAGGTGCTCTTGCGTCAGGTCCAGCGGAACGGTTGCACCAACCTTCGCGCGGTGAACGCTGCGGTCTCCGACCGCGAAGAGTCGTTGAGGTTCACTCTCGCCAGCTCGCAGAACATGGGAGCCAACAGCATCGTTCCGTACGACGGCCCGGCTGAGTCCACCTTCGAGATCGCGGCTCATCCGTTGCCGGATCTCCTTACCGAGGAGGAGATCGCAAGGGCCAGGGTGATCAAGGTCGATGTAGAGGGCGCGGAAGGCGGCGTGGTTCGGGGGCTCGCCCCCCTCCTCGACCGCCTCCGCCCCGACGCGGAGCTCACGATCGAGGTCACTCCACGGCGGATGTCAGAGCTGGGGGAATCCGTCGAGGAGCTGCTGGAAACCCTCAAGAAGAACGGCTTCCGCAGCTACCGCCTGGCCAACGACTACGGCGCGGGCAGCTACCCCGCCGCGCTGCGGAGTGCGCCCAGGGTGCCGGTGCGCCGGCGGGACCTTCTCGCCGACGAGAGTGATCTGGTCTTCTCCCGCGTCGATGCCGAGACGTTGCCGTAACCCGACGAGGGGACGAGCAACTTCGGCGGCCGGTAGCTCCTGCCGCTAGCGCTTAATAGCTAAGGCAGACCCGAGTAATTGCCCCAAGATTTCGATGATCTTGATGTCATGCTCGGCCAGATCGCCCTTTGTCGGGCTATCGATGGCGAGCATCCCGAACGCCGGGTGAGTTATCGCAGGAGCGACCGGCGCGGTTATGAAAGTCTTGTACGTCTGCGTGTCCGGCTGGTACTCCCGAGGCTCGGCGAGCAGGTCGGGAACAAAAAGCGGTTCACGTTTATCCATGCTCCGAAGCAGTCGATCCCCTCTCGGCGTGCCTTCCCGGAAAGTGGTGCGCGGTGTCTCCTGCCGCCCAGCCCACATGCCGGCGGGACAGGCAAGTTCGCGAGCGCCAGCGTTTCCGGACACTTCGAGCAGGCACGCACGCGTGTGCGGAGGCCCTATGGACCGTGCCGCCCTGATCACCACATGCTTCATGTGCCCCTGAAGCGAACGCCTAGCCGGAGCCGTGGTGGCGATGGCGATTTCCCCGAAGACCTCCATGATGGGAACGAGCATCTCCTGGAGCATCCGTCGCTGCTCCTGACCAGCCAGAAGCGCGGTTTGCTTCTCGGTCTTCACCCCACGTGCGGCCAAGAAGATCACGGTAAGCGTTGCCAGTGCTCCGCCGCTGACGATTAGCCAAAAGATCCACCCCCATTCGTACAAACCTGCGAGCGCTGCCGCAATGTAGGCAAGTACATTGAGCGCCCCCGCTACAGCAGTGCCTCGACCAAGCCCCCACCATCGAGTTGCCATGGCGACGGAGCGTAGCACCAGTGACACGATGTGTGGAAGATGTTGGTCAAGTGCCGCATGGGCGGCGCCACCTGCGGGAACATACTTACCGTGACCACGAGGCCCGCCAGCGACGCGATACACGCTTACTCCAAAAGGAGTCAAGTCGTTGACGGCTGGAATTAGCTGGTCTATTTTGACAGAGGCTACGCGCCAGTGTGAAACCAGGGGGAAGCGCGAATCGCATTAGCCGGAAATTGAGGGGGAGTAATGAGTGGAAACTTACAACACAAAAGCAAGTCCGGGAATCTTGATGAATCCCCGGCCAAAGGCGTGGACGCCCTGATGGAAGAATACAGGGCAGATCCTGATGCGTACATGGAGAGGCGGGCAAGTGTCTTGCGTGGCGATAGCTACGCGGAGGCTCGTCAGCGCGTCGTGGCTGAACAGAACGAAGCACTCCGAGCGACGGGTCGCGCTGTGTTGCAGAAACTCTTTGGCTTTCTCTCCACTCGGAAGCAGGTCCAGCGAAACTAGCGGAAAACCCGGCTCCACCGAAGGCCCTCATGGGACCATCTCCCGAGGGGGCTTTTGGTGTTTTGAGAGCCGTCCATGTTCGCACGCCCGCTAACTTACGTACGGCACCCAGCGAGTTGCACCACCCCTTTGAGGGAACGCTGAAGCGCCGACGATTAGGCATCGTGGACGAGTGTCATTTCGTGTCGTCTGCGTCGTATCGCCAGCCGTCCATGCCCGCCAAGACGCGGGCCCGCGCCTCGACCACCGCGAACCGGGCCTCACGCTCGCGTTCGTCGGCGTGCGCGGCCTGGCTGGTGACCTGGCCGGGCCACTTGCGGTAGAGCAGACCGGTCTCGGCGGTGAACCAACCGCGGCTGACCGCGCTGAGGGCAAGCAGCAGGCCGGTGTCCTCGGATGCCGGCAGGGCCATCCAGCCGCCAAGGGCCAGGAGCAGGTCTCGGCGCATGAACAAGGAGGCTGGGTGCACCGGGGCGCGGTAGTTGTGGGCCTTCCAGAACTGGAGTACGGAGCCGCGTGCGATCGGCCCTTGGGGCGGGTCGCCCTCGAAGCCGACGGTGGAGCCGTCGGGTAGGAGATCCAGCACGCGAGTGGTGGCCCAGCCGATACCGGGGTTGTCCGTCAGTGCGCGCAGGTCGCGGGCGAGGGCACCGGGGGTGAGCATGTCGTCGGCGTCGAGCACCTTGACGTACTCGCCCTCGGCCCGCGAGAGCCCCATCGTGCGGGCCATCGCCGCCCGTCCGTGGCGGCCCTGGCCGAAGCTGACCCGGACGTCATCCGGCACGTACGGGAGTACAGCGTCGGTTTCGCCGTCCTCCTGGATGACCCATTGCCAGTCCCAGCCGTCCGGCAGTTCCTGTTCGAGCAGCGACTTGTACGCGTCGGGGAGGTGCTCGGCGCCCGGGCCGTGGACCGCGGTGATGACCGTGATGACGTTCGGCATCGTCACCACCTCTTCAGCGGGGTGGTGAACACGAGCTCCGTACGGTCTCCGGACAGGGTCACATCGGAGACCTCGACGACCCGGTCGTTGATGTCGGTGCAGATCTTCCGGAGGAGGATCACCGAGACGCCCTTCTTCAGCCCGAGTTCGTCGGCCTCCTCCACGGTCGGCGGGCGGGCCGTGATGCGCTCCTCTATGCGGTCCAGCTCGATGCCGATCGTGTAGAGCTGGTTCTGAGTGCCGCCCGGCCAGGGCTCATTGGTGTGGTCGAGCAGGTCCGGGTTGGCGGCCACCATGTCGTGGACCAGGTACGAGTGCACGAGGGCGAACGGCGCGTCCTCGTCACGGGAGTTGGTGCGGTAGATCCGCTCCAGGAGTCGCGTGCCCACGGGGACCCCGAAGACCGCCGCAAGGTCTTCATCGGCCTTCGCTTCGCGGTATTCGGCGTGGAAGGTGAGGTCCGTGACCTCCAAGCCGGTGTCGTGCTCCGTTGAACCGGTCTTCAGGCGCTCGGTCTGAGGCTGGCGCGCCCGGTCCTTCTCCCACTGGTGCCGGTCGTTGTTCCGCTCGACCCGCTGCCGAGGCGTGCGGACGAAGGTCCCTACCCCATGCCGTTTGTCGATAAGGCCCTCTGTGGCCAGCTCGGCGAGGGCGCGCTGAAGCGTCGGCACGCTGGTCCGGTACTGCTGCGCGAGCTTGTCCTCAGCGGGAAGCCGCTCGCCCGGTCCCAGCTCACCTGCGCGGATGCTCTGACGCAGCGCGTCAGCGATCTTCTCGTACCTGGCCATGTGGTGCTCACCGTCCCCGGTTGTTCGGACGATCTCAGCATAAGTCCTTAAGAGGTGTTGATGTCATGAGGTTCGCACGCCGCTTTGTACCGCATGCGGGCCCGCGGCAAGGCCTCGAAGCTCATCGAGCTCCCGAACGGTCATCTTCGCGTCCGCCGTGCCGACCTGGACGCGTGGTGGCGAGACCTCGACTCCCCCGCCTGCTGACACCCACCCGAAGGGGTCCGGCCGCAGTGCGGCCGGACCCCTTCCGCATGGAAGGACCCCCGTGGCCCATACGTTCAACGTCCGCATCCGGGCCGTGCGACAGCGGAAGGACCTGGGCCGGAGCACGCGGCCCGAACTCCGCGGAAGGTCGGGACCACACCCCACTCCCTGAGCTTCGCCACAAAGACGCAGGCCGGCGGCCGCCGGGCCGGACTCCTCATGGCCGTGCACAAGGGCGAGGCGTTCGACCAGGTCACCGGCTTGCCCCTGTCTGAGCTGCGCAAGCTCAACGATGTGCGCTGATACCAGCACGCTCGCGACTACATCGAGAGGAAGTGGCCTGCCGCCCCTGCCAAAACTCGCACCACCCTGGCTGAAGCCATGGCGAGCGCCACTCCTGCCCTGGTCGCCACCCGCCAACTGGAAGTGATCAGGATCTCTGTCCCACACATGTCCCACACGAGCTGGTCAGCACGCGGAATCGAGTGAGACAGTCCGAGGCATACTCCGCTTTCCGGGCATCGGGGCGGCCAGTGACAAGAAAGGCCCGTGATCAGCGTTTCCGCTGGTCACGGGCCTTTTTATTCCTGTGGCGGCGCCAGGATTCGAACCTGGGTAGGCTAAGCCGACGGATTTACAGTCCGCTCCCATTGGCCACTCGGGCACACCGCCTGGGATGTGGCCAGGCGCTTCGCTCTCGCGTCGCTGCTCCCTGGCAACGACGTAAACAATACCTGATCCGGAGGGGTGGTTCGCCACCCGGTTGATCGCCTCTGGATCATGGCCGAGATCGCTAGGCTGGCTGATGCGGTCCGTGGGGCCGTGCCACTGACGGATCTACGTACGAGGAGCCAACTCAAGATGGCCGACTCCAGTTTCGACATCGTCTCGAAGGTCGAGCGGCAGGAGGTCGACAACGCTCTCAACCAGGCGAGCCGCGAGATCTCCCAGCGCTACGACTTCAAGAACGTCGGCGCCTCGATCGAGTGGTCGGGCGAGCGGATCGAGATGCGTGCCAACTCCGAGGAGCGGGTGAAGGCGATCCTCGACGTCTTCCAGTCCAAGCTGGTCAAGCGGGGGATCTCGCTGAAGGCGCTGGACGCGGGCGAACCGCAGGCGTCGGGCAAGGAGTACAAGATCTTCGCGTCGCTGCAGGAGGGGATCTCACAGGAGAACGCGAAGAAGGTCGCCAAGATCATCCGCGACGAGGGCCCGAAGGGCGTCAAGGCGCAGGTGCAGGGCGAGGAGCTGCGGGTGACGTCCAAGAGCCGGGATGATCTTCAGTCGGTGATCACGCTGCTCAAGGGCAAGGACCTGGACTTCGCGCTGCAGTTCGTCAACTACCGGTAGGCGGCCGCGCCGCTTACCGGCACGCCGGGGCCTCGGGCCCCGGCGTTCGCGTCTGTGGCCGGCCGGTCAGGTCGGCTCGCGGGGGTCGTTCTCCTCGGCGGCGGTGAGGACGGGCAGGCGCCCGCCTCGGCTCTCCGCGACCCGCAGGGCGTCGCGCAGCGCCTCGGTCAGCCGGCTTGCCAGAAAACGGAGCTCCCCGCTGCTCGCCGCGCGGGCGTCGAGCAGTGCGCGGGCGTGGTCGAGGAGCTCCGTGCCCATGCGCAGCTGTAACGCCTCGATCTCGTCCGCCCTCCGGCTCGGATAGCTGTCGCCCCCGTCCGACGCCAGGTGGCACGGCTTGCCGTCCGGGCTGGTCCAGGGCAGCAGCCGCGGCGGGGATTCCAAGGTCCGGGCGGTGGGGTCCGGCATGGTGGTCTGCCTCCTTCAGGGCTGATCCGGCCATGGTGAGGCGCGGGGCTTGAACCTGCGGGAGTTGACAGGCGTTGACTACGCTGAGCAGTCAACGGTCAACGCAGGGGGTCCGCCATGGCCGAGTTCGGTTGTCGCGTTCGCGCCCTTCTCGCTGAGCGGGGCACGAGCATGCGTCGCACGGCCCGCGCCCTCGGCTACGACCCCGCGTATCTCGCCCGCGTGATCAACGGAAAGCAACAGCCGTCGGAGCAGCTGGTCGGGGCCTTGGACGACCATCTCCGGGCCGATGGGGAGCTGATGTCCCTCTGGGCGTCGGGTCGGCGCCCCCCTGTACACACCGCTGAGCAGGCGACCTCCGCCGACGGAGACATCGCGCATCTGCGCGCCTCCGTCGCCCATCTGCTGGAGCACGACAACCGATACGGCGGTGCGGCGGTGGCTCCCGCGGCCGTGCAGGCCTGGCGGGCCGCGCAGCGCAAGCTGGACTGTGGTGCGGTTCCCGACCGGGCGCGGGCCGGGTATCTGTCCGCTGTCGCCGAGCTTGCCGAGATCGCCGGATGGCTGCTGTTCGACGCCGGCGAGGAGGAAGCCTCCCGCAGGGCGTTCCTGGAGTCCCATCTGCTCGCCCGTCACGCGGGTGACAGGCCCATGGAGTGGTTCGCCCTGGACATGCTGGCGATGCAGGACGTGCACAGCGGTCGGCCGGGCGAGGCGCTGCGCATCGCGGACGAGCTGCTCTCCCGGCCCCGGATCCCGCCCCGCGTGACGCTGCTCGCGCGCGTTCGCCGGGGCAGGGCGCTGGCTCAGGCGGGGGATCGGCGGCGGGCGCTGGACGAGCTGGCGGGGGCCAGGGTGGGGCTCGGGGACTCGATCGATCCCCGCGATCCGGTGTGGGCGTGGTGGGTGAACGACAACGAGATCACCGGTCATGAGGGCGAGGTCCTCCTCGCGCTCGGGGAGGACAAGGCGGCAGTCCCCAAGCTGCAGCGGGCGCTCGAACTGTCCTCCGCGCACTTCCCGGACGGCCGCGGGTCCCTGTACTACAGCGTCGCACTGCTGTCGGCGTACGCGTCGGCCCGGGCGTGGCGGGAGTGCGAGGCGACGCTGATCTCGATCGGGTCCCTGTCGGAGACGGTCGAGTCGGAGCGCAGCCGCCGTCGGCTGCGCTCCACGCTGCGGGCGATGAGCCGGAGGCCGGACGCTCCCGGGTGGCTCCGGGAGTACGTGCGGGACGTCTGACCTCGATCAGCGCCCCGCGAAGGGCTGGTCCGTGGGGACGATCTCGTGGCCGAGGGGGGTCAGGGAGATCGGGATCAGCTTGAAGTTGGCCAGGCCCAGCGGGATGCCGATGATCGTCACGCACAGCAGGACGCCGGTGATGACATGGCCGAGCGCCAGCCACCAGCCCGCGAGCACGAGCCACAGGATGTTGCCCACACAGGAGGCCGCGCCCGCGTCGCGGCGGGGCACCGCCATGCGGCCGAAGGGCCACAGGGCGAAGCCCGCGATGCGGAAGGAGGCGATGCCGAAGGGGATTCCGATGATGGTGACGCACAGGATCAGACCGGCGAGAACATAGCCGCAGGCCATCCAGAAACCGCAGAGCACGAGCCATATGAGGTTGAGGATCGTCTTCACCGCTGGTGTCCTGCCATCTGCTCGAGGCGGGCGATGCGCTCCCGCATGGGTGGGTGGGTGGAGAAGAACTTGGCCATGCCGTCCCGGCCCCCGAACGGGTTGGCGATCATCAAATGGCTGGTCGTCTCCAGCTGTGGCTCAGGGGGCAGCGGCAGCTGCTTCGTCCCGGCATCGAGCTTACGCAGGGCGCTGGCGAGGGCGAGTGGGTCGCCGGTGAGCTGGGCGCCGGAGGCGTCCGCCTCGTATTCGCGGGAGCGGCTGACGGCGAGCTGGATGACGGCGGCCGCGAGGGGGCCGAGGATCATGATCAGCAGCATGCCGAGGAAGCCGGGGCCCTCGTCGTCGTCGGACCGGCCCACGGGGATCAGCCAGGCGAAGTTGACCAGGAACATCACGACGCTGGCGAGCGCGCCCGCGATCGAGGAGATGAGGATGTCCCGGTTGTAGACATGGCTGAGCTCGTGGCCGATGACGCCGCGCAGCTCGCGCTCGTTGAGCAGCCGCAGGATGCCGTCGGTGCAGCAGACGGCCGCATGGCGGGGGTTGCGGCCGGTCGCGAAGGCGTTGGGCGCCTCGGTCGGGGAGATGTACAGGCGCGGCATGGGCTGGCGCGCGGCCGTGGAGAGCTCGCGCACGATGCGGTAGAGGCCCGGGGCCTCAAATTCGCTGACGGGGCGGGCCCGCATGGCGCGCAGCGCCAGCTTGTCGCTGTTCCAGTAGGCGTACGCGTTGGTCCCGAGCGCGATCAAGACCGCGATGATCAAACCCGTCCGGCCGAAGAAGCTGCCGATGACGATGATGAGCGCGGACAGTCCCCCGAGGAGTACGGCGGTCCTCAGCCCGTTGTGCCGGCGGTGCACGGTACGCCCTCCCAATGTGCCGCAGGGGAACCCTTGCTCGGTGTCTCCACCTTCCAGTGGACCCTCCTGAACTGGTCAACGCCAGGTGAAGGTCACTAGTTCCCTTGTGCACATGGGAGCGGTCACACGCACCGCGTCACCGGCCGCTACAGCAGGCTGCCGGAGGCGAACCGCAGGACGAGCTGCGGGGCGCCGGACAGGGCGATGCCGAGGACGGCGGCGAGGCCGATGGCGACCGTAAGGGGGGCCGCTCGGGCCACGCGGGTGACGGGGCCGGTGGCAGCGGCGAGGGCCGGCTCGGGCGCGCGGAAGAGCACCGTCGTCCACTGGAGGTAGTAGTACAGCGCGACCACGACGTTCAGGGCCATCACCACGGCGAGCCAGCCCAGCCCCGCGTCCACGGCCGCGGAGAAGACGGTCACCTTGGCGAAGAGCCCGATGACGCCCGGGGGCAGACCGGCCAGGCAGAGCAGGAAGAAGCCGAGCGCGAGTGCGGCGGCCGGGCGGGCGGCGTAGAGACCGCGGTAGTCGGTGATGCGGTTGGCCGGGCTCGTACGGGCCACCAGGGCGGCCACCGCGAAGGCCCCGAGGTTCACGGCCGCGTACATGAGGGCGTAGGCGACCGTGGAGCCGATGGCGCGGGACGCGTCCTCCGCGGAGTCGGCGTATCCGGCCGCCGCGATCGGGACCAGCAGATAGCCGGCCTGGGCGACGGAGGACCAGGCGAGCAGGCGTACGGCGCTGAAGGCGCGCTCGGGGCGCTGGCGCAGCGCCCCGACGTTTCCCGCGGTCATGGTGAGGGCGGCGAGGACCGCGACGGCCGGGCCCCACACATCGGCGTACGAGGGGAAGGCGAGGACGGTCACCAGGATGAGGCCGGAGAAGCCGACCGCCTTGCCGACGACGGACAGATAGGCGGCCACCGGGACCGGCGCGCCCACATAGGTGTCCGGGACCCAGAAGTGGAACGGGACGGCGGCGGTCTTGAACGCGAAGCCCACCAGGGTGAGCACGACGCCCGCCCGGGCGAGCGTGTCCAGCCGCGGATCGACATGGGTGAGGGCGCCGGCGATCCGGGACAGATGCAGGCTGCCGGTGGCGGCGTAGACGAAGCTGACGCCGAGCAGCATCACGGCGGTCGCGGTGACCGAGGAGAGGAAGAACTTCAGCGCGGCCTCGGAGGAGAGGCGGTCGCCGCGGCGCAGCCCCACGAGCGCGAAGGCCGGGAGCGAGGCCACTTCGAGGGCGACGACGAGGGTCGCGAGGTCCCGGGAGGCGGGCAGCAGGGCCGCGCCCGCGGCGGAGGACAGCAGCAGGAACCAGAATTCGCCCGCGGGAAGTTTGAGGTCCTCGATCCCGCTGATGGACAGCAGCGCGGTGAGCAGCGCGCCGCCGAGCACCAGGAACTGGATGACGACGGCGAACGTGTCAGCCGTATAGCTGCACGCATGGGCGTCGGAGGTCAGGCAGAAGGTGGCCCGGTCCCCGTGCACGAGCGGCAGCAGGCTGAGCGCGGCCAGGGCCAGACCCGCTATCGCCAGCCAGCCCAGGAGCGGCTTCTTCCGCTCGGGCAGGAAGAGGTCCGTGACGAGGACGGCGAGGCCGGCCACGGCCGCGATGGTGGGCGGGGCGACGGCGAGCCAGTCGACGGACTGGACCAGGCCGGCGGCGAGGTCCGGGGCGGGCGCCGAGGCCAGGCTCACGGCGGTCGGGGTCGTCATCGGTTGCCTCCCGCGAGGAGCTGCTGCACGGCCGGGTCGGTGAGGCCGAGGAGGGCCGCGGGCCACAGTCCGGCGAGGACGGTGAGCGCCACCAGGGGGGACCAGGCGGCGAATTCATGGCCGTGCACATCGGGCAGGGCGGGCAGCACGGGCTCGGCCCCGGTGCCGGGCTCGACGGGCTGGTCGCCCATGCAGACGCGCCGTACGACGACGAGCATGTAGCCGGCGGTGAGCAGGGTGCCGACGCCGGCGAGCGCCATATAGGTGAGGAACGCCGGGCGGCTGAGCCCGTCGGCGGGGTCGAAGGCGCCGAACATGGCGAGCATCTCGCCCCAGAACCCGGCGAGTCCGGGCAGCCCCAGGGAGGCGACGGCGCCGAAGGCGAGCAGCCCGCCGAGGCGCGGCGCCCGCCCGTACAGGGCCGCGCCGCTCGTGCCCGAGAGCTGGTCGAGGTCGGTGGTGCCGGAGCGGTCCTTGACCGCGCCGAC
Organism: Streptomyces sp. NPDC005393; assembly: GCF_040606675.1. Classification (NCBI taxonomy): domain Bacteria; kingdom Bacillati; phylum Actinomycetota; class Actinomycetes; order Kitasatosporales; family Streptomycetaceae; genus Streptomyces; species Streptomyces sp. NPDC005393. The sequence continues at coordinate 90,463 of NZ_JBEXFG010000013.1, forward strand.
GAGGAAGAAGAGCAGCCCGGTGATCAGGCCGTGCGCGATGTTGGCGAAGAGCGCGCCGTTCACCCCGGTGGGGGTGAGGGTCGCGATGCCCAGGAGCACGAAGCCCATATGGCCGACGGAGGAGTAGGCGATCAGGCGCTTGAGGTCGCCCTTGGCGCCGGGGCGGGCGAGCGCGAGACAGGCCAGGGATCCGTAGATGATGCCGACGACGGCGAACGCCGCGAGATAGGGCGCGTAGGTGTGGGCCGCCTCGGGGGCCATCGGCAGCACGATGCGGACGAGTCCGTACGTGCCCATCTTGAGCAGGACGCCCGCGAGGAGGACGGAGCCGACGGTGGGGGCGGCGGTGTGGGCGTCCGGGAGCCAGCTGTGCAGCGGCCACATGGGGGCCTTGACGGCGAGTCCGACGATGAGGGCGAGCGCCGCGATCAGCTGGGTGGTGTGGCTGAGCTGGGAGCCATGGTCGGAGGCGAGGGCCACCATGTCGAAGGTGCCGCCCCCCAGGCCGATGAGGAGGAGGCCGAGCAGCATGACGACGGAGCCGAGCAGCGTGTAGAGGATGAACCGCCAGGCGGCGCGCTCCCGTTCGGCGCCGCCCCACCGGTTGATGAGGAAGTACATCGGGATGAGCACCATCTCGAACGCCAGGAAGAACAGCATCAGGTCGAGCACGGCGAAGCTGGCCAGGGTGCCGGACTCCAGGAGCAGGAGCAGCGCGACGAAGGCCTTGGGGGACGGCCCGGCGGGCCTGTTGAAGTACGTGTAGAGCGCGCAGAGGAAGGTCAGCAGCGCGGTCAGCACGATCAGCGGCAGTGAGACGCCGTCCACGCCGAGGTGGATGCGGATGTCCAGCGCCGGGATCCAGCCGATGTCCGTCTGCGCCTGCATCCGGGCCGGGTGGTCGTGGTCGAAGCCGACGGTCAGGGCGATGGCGGCGGCGAGCACGACGCCGGTGACGGTCACGCCGTGGCGGAGCACGGCCTGGTCGGGGCCGCGGCCCCGCAGGCCGGGCGGGGCCGGGAGGAGGGCGGCGACACAGCCGAGCAGGGGCAGCACGACGAGGGCCACGAGGAGGTACTGCACGACGGTGTGGTTCACGGGTCAGGCTCCCGCTGCGACGAGGACGGCGGCCACGGCCAGGACGAGGGAGCCCGCGAGCAGCGCGCCGAGGTAGGTCTGCACATTGCCGGTCTGGGCGCGGCGGACGGCGGCGCCGAGCAGGCGCGGTGCGCCGCCCGCGCCGCGTACGTACGTCTCGACGACCTCGCGGTCGAGGAAGCGGACGAGCTCGGCGGCCGCGCGCACGGGGCGGACGAACAGGGCGGTGTAGACGGCGTCGAGATGGAAGCCGGCGGCCGCGTGGCGGTGGAGCGGGCCGAGGAGCAGCCGGCCGGGGTCGGCGGGGTCGGGGGCTCCCGCGATGGAGCCGTAGGCGGCCTCGTGGGTGGCGATGGCCTCGACCTCGGAGACGGCGTCGGCGGCGTCGGGGTGGGCGGCCACGGCGCCGAGGGGGGCGCGGGCGGCCCGCGCGGAGGTGTGCCGCCAGGCGCCGTACATGACGAGCGCGCCGACGAGGGCCATACCGGTGCCGAGGACGGAGGTGGTGAGGGTCGGGGCGAGGGCCTTGCCGTCGAACCAGTCCGGCAGGGTGCCGTAGGCCGGCCCGAGTCCGGCCGCGGGGATGAAGAGGACCCACAGGACGACGTTCATGGCGACCGGCTGCTTCCCGTGGTCGGGGACGCGCTCGCCCGTGCCGCGGAAGGCCAGCAGCCACAGCCGGCCGGCGTAGGCGGCGGTGAGCAGGGCGGTGAGCAGCCCGGCGACGAGCACGGTCCAGCCGACGCCGGTGGGGACGGCCGGCTCATGGCCGGTGGCGGCGTGCTCGGCCGCGCCGAGGACGGCTTCCTTGGAGAAGAAGCCCGCGAAGGGCGGGATGGCGGCGAGCGCGAGCAGCCCGATCGTGGTCGTCCAGAAGGCGTCGGGGATGCGCTGGGCGAGGCCGCTCATCCGGGACATGGCGGCGAGGGAGTTCGTACCGGCCGCGTGAATGATCACGCCGGCGCCGAGGAAGAGCAGCGCCTTGAACGCGCCGTGCGTGATGAGGTGGAAGACGGCGGCGCCGCGGTCGTCGACGGCCAGCGCGCCTGTCATATAGCCGAGCTGGCCGATGGTCGAGTAGGCGAGGACGCGTTTGATGTCGTCCTGGGCGAGCGCGGCGAGCGCCGAGCCGACCATCGTCACGGCCGCCATGGCCGCGAGCACGGCGAGCGCGGCGGCGGAGGAGACGAAGACGGGCAGCAGCCGGGCGATGAAGTAGACACCGGCGGCGACCATGGTGGCGGCGTGGATCAGCGCGGAGACCGGGGTGGGGCCGGCCATCGCGTCGGGCAGCCAGGTGTGCAGCGGGAACTGCGCGGACTTGCCCGCGACCCCGGCGAGCAGCAGCAGCGCGATCAGGGTGGGGTGGTCCAGCGGGGTGCCGGCGGAGGAGGTGAGGCGGGTGACGATCTGGCTGATGCGGAAGGTGCCCGTGTCGCCCGCGAGGACGAAGATGCCGATCAGGAACGGGACGTCGCCCAGCTTGGTGACCAGGAACGCCTTCAGGGAGGCGGAGCGCGCGGCCGCGGTCTCCCAGTAGTGGCCGACCAGGAAGTACGAGCAGATGCCCATGATCTCCCAGCCGACCAGCAGCACGATGAGGTCGTCGGAGTAGACGACGAGCAGCATCGCGGCGGTGAAGAGGGAGACGAGCGCGGCGTAGGAGGGATAGCGGGCGTCGTCGCGCAGATAGCCGGTCGAGTAGATCTGCACACAGCACGCGACGACGCCGACGAGGACCGCGACCAGCGCGGCGAAGCCGTCGATGTGCAGCGCGAGGTCGATGGGGACCGACCCGGTGTCGGCGAGCCGGGTGGCGGCGTGCAGCGGGGCCTTCCCGGCGCCCTCTCCCCCGCCCTGCCGTACGGCGACGAGCACGGCGAGCGCGGCCGCGCCGAGGGTCGGGAGTACGGCGAGGGGGCGTACGAAACCGGGCGCGCGGCGGCCGAGCAGCAGCCCCGCGGCGGCGCCGAGGAAGGGCAGGAGGGGGACGAGAACGGCGGCGGTCGTGGTCGTCACGCGGTCTGCCTCCGGGCGGGAATTGCCTGGTCAGCGTCGTTGTCAGAGGGTGCTGCCATGCTGTCGTCAGTGGCGGGGGAGCCGGCTGGCGGGGGGTCGGCGAGGTCCCGGAGCCTGTCGACGTCGGCGGTGCCGCGATGGCGGTGGACGAGGAGGACGATGGCGAGACCGATGCCGATCTCGGCGGCGGCGATGGCGATGGTGAACAGGGTGAGGGCCTGGCCCGCGTGCAGGGTGTCGCGGAGCCAGACGTCGAAGGCGACGAGGTTGAGGTTGACGGCGTTGAGCATCAGCTCGACCGACATCAGCACCAGGATCGCGTTACGGCGGGCGAGGACGCCGTACAGACCGGTGCAGAAGAGGAGGACGGCGAGCACGGCGGGGTAGGCGAGATGCATCAGCGCTTCTCCTTGCCGCTCTTGCGGGACAGGACGATCGCGCCGACGAGCGCGGCGAGCAACAGGACCGACAGCGCCTCGAACGGCAGCACCCAGTGGCGGAAGAGGCTCTCACCGGAGACCGCGGTGGAGCCCTGCACGCCCTTGTCGAGGTCGATCCAGGTGGTCCGGAAGGCGTCCACGACCACCCACACCAGGGCGGCCGCGGCCGCGACGGCCACCGCGAGCGCGGCCGGGCGGTTGCCCGAGTCGGCGTCCGGCGAGCGGCCTATGGGCGCCTTCGTCAGCATCAGCCCGAAGAGAAGGAGGACGACGACGGAGCCGACGTAGATCAGCACCTGCACCCAGGCGATGAACTCCGCCGTCAGCAGGAGGTACTCCACGGCCAGACCGCCGAGCGTCACCACCAGCCACAGGGCGGCGTGCACCAGCTGCCTGGTGGTGACGGTGATGACGGCCGCGCCGAAGGTCGCGACGGCGACCAGCAGGAAGGCGATCTCGACACCGCTCGGCGACAGAAACCCGTGGCCGGCGGTCGCGAGCCCCTGGCCGGCGGCCGCCAGATGGACTGCGGAACTCACGATGTGGCTCCGTTCCGGCCGGAGTCGTCGTCATCCGCCTGGGCCGCCTCAGCCTGGGCCGCCTCAGCCTGGGCCGCCTCTGCCTCCGCCTGGGCGGCCTCCGCGGCGGCGAGCTTCTCGGCGGCCTTACGGGCGGCGGCGATCTCCTTCGGCTCCTCCGCGCCCGGGTCGAGGGCGGGTGGCGCGGGCACCGTCCACATCCACTCGCGGAGCTTGTCCCGCTCATGGGTGAGATCGCGGATATCCGTCTCCGCGTACTCGAACTCCGGCGACCAGAACAGCGCGTCGAAAGGACACACCTCGATGCAGATGCCGCAGTACATGCACAGGGCGAAGTCGATGGCGAACCGGTCGAGCACATTGCGGCTGCGCTCGCGCCCGCCCGGGGCGGCCGGGGGGACCGTCTCCTTGTGCGAGTCGATGTAGATGCACCAGTCCGGGCACTCACGGGCGCAGAGCATGCAGACCGTGCAGTTCTCCTCGAACAGCCCGATCACCCCGCGCGTCCGGGGCGGCAGCTCGGGCTGCACCTCCGGATACTGCGCGGTGTGCGCCTTCCGGGTCATCGTGCGGAGGGTGACGGCCAGGCCCTTGGCCAGACCGGAACCGGGGATACCCATCAGGAGATCACCACCTTGACGACGCCGGTGAGGGCGATCTGGGCCAGCGAGAGCGGAATGAGACAGGTCCAGGCGAACCGCTGCAACTGGTCCTCCCGTAGCCGCGGGTAGGTCACCCGCAGCCAGATCACGACAAAGGCGAGGACGGCCGTCTTCAGCAGCGTCCACAGCCAGCCGAGATCACCCGCGAACGGCCCGTGCCAGCCGCCGAGGAAGAGGACGGTGGTCAGCCCGCACAGGATCACGATGCCCGCGTACTCGGCGAGCAGGAAGAGCGCGAAGCGCAGCCCGGTGTACTCGGTGTACGCGCCGAAGATGATCTCGGAGTCGGCGACCGGCGCGTCGAACGGCGGGCGCTGCAGCTCGGCCAGCCCGGCGGTGAAGAACACCAGCCCGCCGACGATCTGCCACGGCACCCACCACCACTCGAACGCGTCGAGGATGCCGGGCAGCGACACCGTGCCCGCGGCCATCGCCACGGAGGCGGCCGTCAGCAGCATCGGCAGCTCGTACGCCATGAGCTGAGCGGCCGTCCGCAACCCGCCGAGGAGGGAGAACTTATTGGCCGAGGCCCAGCCCGCCATCAGCGACCCCAGCACGCCGACACCCATCACGGCGAGCACGAAGAAGATGCCCGCGTCGATGAACTGGCCGACCGCGCCCTTGGCCGGGCCGATCGGGATCGCGACGAGCACGAGGAGATAGGGGAGCAGCGCGACGGCGGGCGCGAGCTGGAAGATCCGCCGGTCGGCATCGGCCGGTACGACGTCCTCCTTCTGCGCGAACTTCACGCCGTCCGCGACCAGCTGGGCCCAGCCGTGGAAGCCACCCGCGTACATCGGGCCGAGCCGGCCCTGCATATGGGCCATGACCTTGTGCTCGGTCTGCCCGACGACCAGGGGGAGGACCAGGAACGCGGCCAGGAGGACGAGCAGTCGCAGCGCGACGTCGAGGACGTCGTTCACGCGGTGCCTCCTGGGGTGTCGTCGGTGGGGGTCTCGTCGGGGCCATTGGGTGTGGCGGCGTCAGGTTTCGCGCCGTCGCCCTCCGGGGCCCGTCCGGGCTCGGACTCGGACTCGGCCTCGGCCTCGGCTTCGTCCCTGGCCGGGCGCGGATGGTGCCAGGGCGCGTCGGACGAGCGCGTCCGCCGCGCGGGTCGCTTCGCGGGTGCGGTGGGCTCGGCCGCCGTCGGCTCGGCCGCGTCGTCGCCCGCCGGGGCGGCCGACCGGCGCGCCGGGGCCGCGTCCGCCGTCGTCGGCTCGGCGCCCGCCGCCTGCCGGCTCGCGGAACCCTCGCCCGCGCTGCGCGTACGGCGCGCCGGGCGCTCGGCCGGGGCCGCGCCCGTCCCCGGGGCCGCGTCCGCCGTCGTCGGCTCGGTGGGCGTCGCCGGCTGGCTTGGCGAGCCCGCCGTCGCCGTGCGGGTTCGGCGGGCTGGGCGTTCGGCCGCCGAGCCCGCCGAGCCCGCGCGGGTGGCACGGGCCGGGCGGGACGGGGCGGGTGGGAGCTGGCCCTTGAGTGGGCCCCACTCGTTGGGGTCGGGGACGCCCGGCGGCAGCATCTGCCGCCGCTTGGGGCCGTGGCCGGTGCCCGACTCCCCCGGCTCCTTCGCGCCCGGCCAGGCCTTGGCGACCCGGGCCGCCAGCACGAAGTCCTTGCGCAGCGGGTGCCCCTCGAAGCCGTCGGGGAGCAGCAGCGGCGCGAGCTGGGGGTGGTCGGTGAAGCCGATCCCGAACATCTCGTGGGTCTCGCGCTCATGCCAGGCCGCACCGGCGTAGACGCCGGTCGCGGTGGGCAGGGTGGCCGCGTCGTGCGGCACGGTGGTACGGACCAGCAGACCGCGCACCGCCGGGCCGGGGGAAGAGCCCCCGAGGGCGACGACGTACGCCGCGACCCGGAAGCCGGAACCCGGTTCGTCGACCGCGCTCAGCCAGTCGAAGTAGGTGCAGCCCAGGTCGGAGCGGGCCGTCTCCAGGGCCGGGATCCAGGCGTCGGCGGGGACGTCGACCGTCAGCAGGCCGTACGCCTCCTCCGCCGTGGCGCCCTCGCCGAACAGCTCGGCGGCGGAACGCGGCAGCCATCCGACGGTCATCGTGTGTCCTCCCCCGCCGGCCCGGCGGCCGGAGGCGCGACGAGCCCGCTGCGCAGCGCGGCAGCGGACGGGCGGCCCGCCGGGGCGCCCTCCGCCGCGTACCGCTCGCTCAGCGACTCGCGCGCGATCTTCTCCTGGAGCTTGAGGATGCCCTGGAGCAGCGCCTCCGGCCGGGGCGGGCAGCCGGGGACGTACACATCGACGGGGATGATCTGGTCGACGCCCTTGGTCACGGAGTACGAGTCCCAGTAGGGGCCGCCGCAGTTCGAGCAGGCCCCGAAGGAGATCACATACTTCGGCTCCGGCATCTGCTCGTACAGCCGCTTCACCGCGGGCGCCATCTTGTCCGTGACCGTGCCGGAGACGACCATGAGGTCGGCCTGGCGCGGCCCCGGCGCGAAGGGGATCACGCCGAGCCGGATGAAGTCGTGGCGCGCCATCGACGCCGCGATGAACTCGATGGCGCAGCAGGCGAGCCCGAAGTTGAAGACCCACAGGCTGTAGCGGCGGCCCCAGTTCAGGACCACCTTCATGGGCTCGGGGGCCAGCCGGGCGAGCGGGCCCAGGCGGCGCGGCTCCGGGAGATCCACGGGAGCCGTCGGGGTCGGTGTCACGTCCATTCCAGGACGCCCTTCTTCCATGCGTACAGCAGACCTACGGCGAGGAACCCGAGGAAGATGAACATCTCCACCAGCGTGGCGGCGCCGAAGCCGGGCGCGGCGAAGACCGTCGCCCACGGGAACAGGAAGATCGAGTCCACCGCGAAAATCACATACAGGAAAGCGTAGACGTAGTAGCGGACCTGGGTGTGTGCCCAGCTCTCGCCCACGGGGTCCACGCCGCACTCGTACGTCAGCAGCTTCTCGGGCGTCGGCACCACGGGCCGCAGCAGCCGCCCGGCCCCGAAGGCCACGGCGACGAAGATCACCCCGACCGCTCCGAGCAGACCGACCACGGCATAGCCGTAGAAGTAGTCGGCCGCGAGCTGGACGCTGGCCGTGCGCACGGTCGTCGCCTCCGGCACGTCCGCCCCTCGCTCCCTCATCATGCCTGTTCTTCGTCGACCTCGTATGTTCGACGATCCGTACGGACGGAGTCTAGGCCCTGCCGGTGCCGGGCCGGGCGGCCCGTCCAGCATGCGGTGGGGATAGCCCTACCACCGACCGGCGATGTACCCCATGGCGCGGCCCTCCCGGGCCGGGCAGTCTTGGCTGCTATGACCTCCCGTTCCCCCGGTGCCGACCGCGATGGCGACGGCGCCGAGCGGCTGCCGCGCCCGCCCGCCTTCGCCTTTCCCGCGCAGACCTGGAGGGAGATCGCCCATCTCCTCGCCAATCTACCCCTGGGTATCGTCGGCTTCGTCTACGCCCTGACCTGGCTCTTTGTGGGCATCGGAATGTCGATCACGGTGGTGGGGCTGCCACTGCTCGCCCTCGGTCTGCTGGGCAGCCGGCTGTTCGGCCGGTTCGAGCGGGGCCGGGCGAGGGCGCTGCTGTCCGTACGGATCGATGAGCCGAGCCCCATGCCGCGCCACCGGGGCGGCGGCTTCCTCGGCTGGCTGTGGACGAGCCTGCGGGACCCGGTCGGCTGGCGCTCCTCGCTCTACGCCGTGATCCGGCTGCCCTGGGGCATCTTCACCTTCGTCGTCACCTTGGTCGCGCTGTTCGTCGGCTGGCCGGTGCTGCCGTGGATCGCCCGCGCCCTGACCAATGCGGACCGGGCGCTGGTGCGCGGGCTGCTGTCCCCCTCCGATGAGCTGGAGCGGCGGATCGTGGAGCTGGAGTCGGACCGGGGCACGGTGGTCGACACCGCCGCCGCCGATCTGCGCCGCATCGAGCGTGATCTGCACGACGGGGCGCAGGCGCGGTTGGTGGCCCTGGCCATGGGGCTCGGTCTGGCGAAGGAGAAGCTGGAGGAGGACCCGGAGGCGGCGGCCAGGATGGTCGACGAGGCGCACGGCGAAGTGAAGCTGGCCCTGCGGGAGCTGCGCGACCTGGCCCGCGGCATCCACCCGGCCGTGCTGACGGACCGGGGGCTCGGTGCCGCGCTGTCGTCGGTCGCCGCGCGCTGCACCGTACCGGTCACGGTCTCGGTCGAGCTGGCCGACCGGCCCGCGCCCGCCATCGAGGGCATCGCCTACTTCACCGTCTCGGAGCTGCTGCAGAACATCAGCAAGCACAGCGGCGCCCGGTCGGCGCAGGTCGAGCTGTGGCGGTCGGAGAGCAGGCTGCTGATCCAGGTGCGGGACGACGGGCGCGGCGGTGCGACCACGGCCGGGGGCAGCGGGCTCGCGGGCCTGACGGAGCGGCTCGGCTCGGTCGACGGGAGGTTCGTGGTGGACTCGCCGCCCGGCGGGCCGACGACCGTGACCGCCGAGCTGCCCTGGCGCGACCGCACCGGACCGGCGGCGGGCTCGGCGGTATCCCCCGGCATATGCCGAGGGTAGGGCTATCCCCCCGGTGAAGAGGCCCACCTGCCCGATGGCCCGGCCCGCCGCGCTCCGGGAGGCTGAGGTACGGAAACGACGCGACTCGACGCGACCCACCCGGTTCCCGGAGAACGGACGACACGATGGCCACCGCATACGGACCGTACGGGCCCAAGACCGAGCCCCGCGGCCACGTGGTGTCCGCGGCGCTGAGAGCGCCGTTCGAGGCCCGCGTCTGGTGCGAGCTCCTCTATCTCGTGATCAGCCTGCCGATGGCCGTCGTCACCTTCACCTACACGGTCACGATGATCTCGCTCGGCGCCGGGCTTCTGATCACTTTCCTCGGCATCCCGGTGCTCGGCGTGGCCCTCGCGGGCTGCCGGGCGCTCGGCGTCGTCGAGCGGGCCCGCGCCCGTGCGCTGCTCGGCCTCCGGGTGGCCGAGCCCGAGCCGGTGCTGCGCCCGAAGGGCCGCCGGGAGGGCGAGCGCGGCGGCCCGGTGGCATGGGTGGGCGCGCTGCTCAAGAGCGGCACGTCCTGGCGCCATGTGCTGTACGCGCTGCTCCATCTGCCGTGGGCGATCTTCGGATTCGTCTTCTCGGTGATGTTCACCGTCTACGGCTGGGGCCTGGTGACGTATCCGCTGTGGCAGTGGGTCTTCCCCACCTATACCGACCAACCGGGTCTGCAGCTCTACGGCGACGGCGACACCAAGTCCGGCTTCTATCTCGACACCCCCTTCGAGATGGCCGCTGCCTTCGGCCTCGGCGTGCTGATCGTGCTGCTGACCCCGTGGGTGATGCGGGCGCTGACCGCGGTCGACCGGCTGATGGTGGCCTCGCTGCTCGGCCCGTCCCGGCTCGCGACCCGGGTCTGGGAGCTGGAGACGGACCGGGGCACGGTCGTCGACACCGCCGCCGCCGATCTGCGCCGCATCGAGCGCGATCTGCACGACGGGGCGCAGGCCCGCCTCGTCGCCCTCGCCATGGATCTTGGCCTCGCGAAGGAGAAGCTGGAGGAGGACCCGGAGGCGGCGGCCAGGATGGTCGACGAGGCACACGGCGAGGTGAAGCTGGCCCTGCGGGAACTGCGCGACCTGGCCCGCGGCATCCATCCGGCGATCCTCACCGACCGTGGCCTCGGCCCCGCGCTGTCCGCCCTGGCGGCCCGGTGCACCGTGCCCGTGACGGTCACGGTGGATCTGCCGGAGCGGCCCGCGGCCGCCATCGAGGGCATCGCCTACTTCACCGTCTCCGAGCTGCTGCAGAACATCAGCAAGCACAGCGGCGCCCGGTCGGCGGAGGTCGATGTGTGGCGCGCCGAGGACCGGGTGATGCTGCAGATCACGGACGACGGCCGGGGCGGGGCCGGTACCTCCGCCGGTTCGGGACTCGCCGGGCTGGCCGAGCGCATCGACGCGGTCGACGGCATCCTCGTCGTCCACTCCCCGGCCGACGGCCCGACCTCGGTGACCGCCGAGCTCCCCTGGCGGTGACGGCGGGAGTCCCGGAGGCGTACGCCCCCGACCGCGCGTGCTCCCCCCTGCGTCCCCCTACCTCGCCGGTTATGCGCCACGCGGGCGTCCGAATCCTGGGATGCTGGTCGCGACGAACCGAGGGAACGGGGGCCGTGCATCGTGGACGACAGAGTGCGGGTGGTCATCGCCGAGGATTCGGTGCTGCTCCGGGAGGGGCTGACCCGGCTGCTGACCGACCGGGGGCATGACGTCGTCGCGGGCGTCGGGGACGCGGAAGCGCTGATCAAGTCGATCCGGGAGCTGGCCGACGAGGGTGCGCTGCCGGATGTGGTGGTGGCCGACGTACGGATGCCCCCGACACACACCGACGAGGGGGTGCGGGCGGCCGTCCGGCTCCGCCGGGACCATCCGGGGCTGGGGGTGCTGGTCCTGTCGCAGTACGTGGAGGAGCAGTACGCGACGGAGCTGCTGGCCGGAAGCAGCCGCGGGGTCGGCTATCTCCTCAAGGACCGGGTCGCCGAGGTGCGCGAGTTCGTTGACGCCGTGGTGCGGGTGGCCCGGGGCGGTACGGCGCTGGACCCGGAGGTCGTCGCCCAGCTGCTGGGCCGCAGCCGTAAGCAGGATGTGCTGGCCGGGCTCACCCCGCGGGAGCGGGAGGTGCTGGGGCTGATGGCCGAGGGCCGGACGAATTCGGCGGTCGCCAAGCAGCTCGTGGTGAGCGACGGCGCGGTCGAGAAGCACGTCAGCAACATCTTTCTGAAGCTCGGCCTGTCGCCGAGTGACGGGGATCACCGTCGGGTGCTCGCGGTCCTCACCTATCTCAACTCCTGACAGCACAGACCAAAGCGGGGCCAAAGGCTGAACGGGGGATCACCGGAATTGACAGCACGGGGGCGGGGTCAAGCCATGCCAAACCATGACATAAAGGTTTCTCGTTACGGCGTCCACCATGTGATCCGGCCAAGGAAGGCGAGCCTTACCGACGTACGATGGTCATGGGACAACCGGTCGGCATCGACTGTCCGGGAGCGCCGCCGCAAGGGAGGTCCGAAGCAGTGACCAGCCAGGTCAGTAGCCCGGCCGAGCAGGCCGAACCAGCCGAGCAGCAGGGCGAGCAGACGCTCGCCGGGGGACAGCGAACAACGGACGGCAAGGAAGTCCGCCGTCTGGACCGTGTGATCATCCGCTTCGCGGGTGACTCGGGTGACGGCATGCAGCTCACGGGTGACCGGTTCACCTCGGAGACGGCGTCGTTCGGCAACGATCTGTCCACCCTGCCGAACTTCCCCGCCGAGATCCGCGCACCCGCCGGCACGCTGCCGGGGGTGTCCAGCTTCCAGCTGCACTTCGCCGATCACGACATCCTCACCCCCGGTGACGCGCCGAATGTGCTGGTGGCGATGAACCCGGCCGCGCTGAAGGCCAATCTCGGCGATGTGCCGCGCGGGGCGGAAATCATCGTCAACACCGATGAGTTCACCAAGCGTCCGATGGCCAAGGTCGGCTATGCCCAAAGCCCCCTGGAAGACGGCTCGCTGGAGGGCTACCACGTCCATCCGGTGCCGCTGACGACGCTGACGATCGAGGCGCTGAAGGACTTCGGCCTGTCCCGGAAGGAGGCCGAGCGCAGCAAGAACATGTTCGCGCTCGGGCTGCTGTCGTGGATGTACCACCGGCCGACCGAGAACACCGAGAAGTTCCTGCGGGCGAAGTTCGCCAGGAAGCCGCAGATCGCCGAGGCGAATGTGGCCGCCTTCCGGGCGGGGTGGAACTTCGGCGAGACGACGGAGGACTTCGCCGTCTCCTACGAGGTGGCGCCGGCCGCCTCCGCGTTCCCGCCCGGCACCTACCGCAATATCTCCGGCAACCTGGCGTTGTCGTACGGGCTGATCGCTGCGGGGCGCCAGGCGGATCTGCCGCTGTTCCTGGGCTCGTACCCGATCACCCCGGCCTCCGACATCCTGCACGAGCTGTCGCGGCACAAGAACTTCGGCGTGCGGACCTTCCAGGCGGAGGACGAGATCGCCGGTATCGGCGCGGCCCTGGGCGCCGCCTTCGGCGGGGCGCTCGCCGTCACCACCACCTCGGGGCCCGGTGTGGCGCTGAAGTCCGAGACGATCGGTCTCGCGGTGTCGCTGGAGCTGCCGCTGCTGGTGATCGACATCCAGCGCGGCGGCCCCTCCACCGGACTGCCGACCAAGACGGAGCAGGCGGATCTGCTCCAGGCGATGTACGGGCGCAACGGCGAGGCCCCGGTGCCGATCGTGGCCCCGAAGACCCCGGCCGACTGCTTCGACGCCGCCTTGGACGCCGCCCGTATCGCGCTGGCCTACCGCACCCCCGTCTTCCTGCTCTCCGACGGCTATCTGGCCAACGGCTCGGAGCCCTGGCGGGTGCCGGAGATCGACGATCTGCCCGATCTGCGGGTGCAGTTCGCGACCGGCCCCAACCACACCACCGAGGACGGCACCGAGGTCTTCTGGCCGTACAAGCGCGACCCAAAGACCCTCGCCCGCCCCTGGGCCGTCCCCGGCACCCCGGGCCTGGAGCACCGCATCGGCGGTATCGAGAAGCAGGACGGCACGGGCAACATCTCCTACGACCCGGCCAACCACGACCATATGGTCCGCACCCGCCAGGCCAAGGTCGACGGCGTCCAGGTCCCCGACATCGAGGTGGACGACCCGACCGGCGACGCCCGCACGCTGGTGCTGGGCTGGGGGTCGACATACGGCCCGATCACGGCCGCCGTCCGCCGCGTCCGTACGGCGGGCGACCGCATCGCCCAGGCCCATCTGCGCCATCTCAACCCCTTCCCCGCCAACCTCGGTGAGGTGCTGGGCCGGTACGAGAAGGTGGTGGTGCCGGAGATGAACCTGGGCCAGCTGGCCACGCTGATCCGCGCCCGCTATCTGGTGGACGCCCGCTCCTTCACCCAGGTCCGCGGGCTTCCGTTCAAGGCCGAGCAGCTTGCCACGGCCCTTAAGGAGGCCATCGATGACTGAGACCCTCACCGGCGGCACACCGGGGCCCGACGTGCTCTCCCTGGTGCCCAAGGCCGACGCCAAGCAGTCCATGAAGGACTTCAAGTCCGACCAGGAAGTGCGCTGGTGCCCCGGGTGCGGTGACTACGCCATCCTCGCCGCCGTCCAGGGCTTCATGCCCGAACTGGGCCTGGCGAAGGAGAACATCGTCTTCGTCTCCGGCATCGGCTGCTCCTCCCGCTTCCCGTACTACATGAACACCTACGGGATGCACTCCATCCACGGCCGCGCCCCGGCCATCGCCACCGGGCTCGCCGCCTCCCGCCGCGATCTGTCGGTCTGGGTCGTCACCGGTGACGGCGACGCGCTGTCGATCGGCGGCAACCACCTCATCCACGCCCTGCGCCGCAACGTCAATCTGAAGATCCTGCTCTTCAACAACCGGATCTACGGGCTGACCAAGGGGCAGTACAGCCCGACGTCCGAGGTCGGCAAGATCACCAAGTCCACCCCGATGGGCTCCCTGGACGCCCCCTTCAACCCGCTGTCGCTGGCCATCGGCGCCGAGGCGGGCTTCGTGGCCCGCACGGTGGACTCCGACCGCAAGCACCTCACCGAGGTGCTGCGGCAGGCCGCTGCCCACCCGGGCACCGCGCTGGTGGAGATCTACCAGAACTGCAATATCTTCAACGACGGCGCCTTCGACGTCCTCAAGGACAAGCAGCGGGCCGAGGAGGCCGTGATCCGCCTGGAGCACGGCAAGCCGATCCGCTTCGGCGCCGACCTCGGCAAGGGCGTGGTGCGCGACCCGGCCACCGGGGACCTCGAGGTCGTCACCGTCACCGCGGACAACGAGCACCAGGTTCTGGTCCACGACGTCCACGCCACCTCCCCCACCACGGCGTTCGCCCTCAGCCGGCTCGCCCATCCCGACACCCTCCACCACACCCCCATCGGCGTCCTGCGCGATGTCACCCGCCCCGTCTACGACACCCAGATGTCCGACCAGCTCGACGCCGCCGTGGAGTTGAAGGGCAAGGGCGATCTCGCCACGCTGCTCGCCGGGAACGACACCTGGACGGTCGTCGGCTGAGCCACCCCGGTCACCGGGCGCGTTCGTACGTACGGGCGCAGGCGGATGCCCGGCCGGAGCGTCTGACAACGCCCCGGCCAGGCACCCGCTCTCATAGGCCCATGGCCGACACCGCCGCCCCGCTCCAGCCGCCGGACCGCCCCGTCTACCGCCTCAAGCGGCGGCTGCTCGGCCCACCGCTCGTCACCGAGCGCATCGGACGCGAGAAGCTGCGCAATCCGGCCGCGCTCGGTGTGCTCGCCTCCGACTGCATCTCGTCCACGGCGTACGGCAGCGAGGAGATACTGCGCGTCCTGGTGCCGGTCATCGGCGTCGCGGCCTTCACCCTCATCCTGCCGGTGACCGGGGCGATTCTGCTCGTGCTGGTGTTGCTCACCCTCTGCTACAGCGACGTGGTGACGATCTACACCCGCGCGGGCGGCTCGTATGTCGTGGCGCGCGAGAACTTCGGGCCCGACATCGCCCAGATCGCCTCCGTCGCGCTGCTGGTCGACTACATCGTCACCGTCGCCGTCCAGGTCTCGGCCGGCACCAACGCGATCATCTCGTTCGCCCATCTGATCGGCGGCCGGTGGACCGGGATCGACCATCTCCAACTGCCGCTCAGCGCCGCCGTGATCCTGATCCTCGCGTACGGCAATCTGCGCGGGCTGCGCGAGGCCGGGCGGGTCTTCGCGGTGCCCGCCTACCTCTTCACGCTCGCCGTGGGTCTGATGCTGGTGGTCGGGGTGGTCCGCGGGCTCACCGGGCGGCTGCCGCACGCCGATGTGCACGCCGCGGGCGCGGTGGACCTCGGCACGCCGGGCAGCGGCTTTCTCTACGGCGCCTCGCTCTTCATCGTGCTGCGCTCGTTCGCCAACGGCGGCTCCTCGCTGACCGGTCTGGAGGCGATCTCCAACAGCGTCTCCGTCTTCCGCGAGCCCCAGGGCGCCAACGCCCGCCGCACGCTGATCACCATGAGCTGCATCCTGGGCACGCTGGTGCTCGGCGTCTCGGCCCTCGCCCACTTCACCCACGCCATCCCCTACCGGGACGGCACCCCGACCGTGATCGCGCAGGAGGCCCATCTGGTCTTCGGCGGCGGGGTGCTGGGCGCGCTGGGGCTGGCGTTCGTCCAGCTGGCGACCGCGCTCATCCTCTACACGGGCGCCAACACCCCGTTCACCGGCTTCCCCTTCCTGGCCAGCTTTGTCGCCGAGGACCGCTTTCTGCCCCGGCAGCTGACCCGGCGTGGCCACCGGCTCGCCTTCTCCAACGGGATCATCGCACTGGCCGTCGTCTCGCTCGCCCTGCTGATCGTCACCGACGCCAATGTGGACCGGCTGGTGGCGCTGTACGCGATCGGCGTGTTCACCGCCTTCACCATGGCCGGGGCCGGGATGACCGCCTACCATCTGCGCCGCCGCGAACCGCGCCGCACCTGGAAGATCGCGGTCAACCTCGCCACCGCGACCGTCTCCGCCGCCGTCGTACTGATCTTCGCCATCACGAAGTTCACCGAGGGCGCCTGGCTGGTCGTGGTGGTCTTCCCGCTCGGGGTCTGGGCGCTGATCCGGATCAACCGCGAGTACCGCGCGGAGGCGGCCGCCCTGGAGGCGGTTCCGCGCCCCGGCGACGACGTACCGCGCTGGCGGCGCCATATCGTCTACGTCCTGGCGGACAGCATCGACCTCGCGACGGTCAAGGCGCTGCGGTACGCGCATGAGCTGCGCCCCGACGAGGTCCGCGCCGTGCACATCATGGTCGACGAGACGCACGCCCGGCGGCTGATGGCGCGCTGGGAGGCGACACGGGGGGTGACCGTGGCGCTGGAGGTCGTGGAGTGCCCCGACCGGCGGCTGCGCCACGCGGTGATGGAGCTGGCGGCCCGTACGACCGAGGACGGCCAGACGGCCCTGACCCTGCTGGTGCCGCGCCGCACCTACGCCTCGCCGCTCGGCAAGCTGCTGCACCGGGGCACGGCCGAGTCGCTGGCGAAGGCGCTGGAGCAGCTGCCGGGCGTGGCGGTGACGATCCTGCCGTTCGCCGTGGCCAAGGCGGTACGGACCATGGAGGCCGGGCAGGGGTCGGAGCCGGACTGAGCCCGCCCCGCCCCCGGCCTACTTCGCCGCGCCCGGGTCGTACGTCGCGAGCGACTCCTGCACGGCCCGGGCGTGCGGCCCCTGCCACCACGGGAAGGTCTCCACGAGCACGGGCTTGGTCCCGGACGCGAGCACCAGGGCGCGGCCGGGCGGCAGGGAGCCGAGGTCGGAGACGTGGAGGACGCGCTCCCGGCGGGTGGACTGGCTGACGGTCCGATTGCCGGACCAGCCGCCGAACTCCGCCTCCCGGCTGGTCTGGTAGTCCGTCACCTCGAACTCGCCCGCGAGCTCGGAGAGGTCGCCCAGGAACTTGGTGTCGGAGACGCCGCCCCCGTAGACCCGCACATTCGCCGCCGACCAGAGCTTCTCCATCCCGCGCTCGCCCCACACCTCGATGCCGCGAGCGGCTGCGGCGAAGAAGAACCCTCAGCTGATACGGATGGCCGTCGAGCGCTGGGAGGCCCAGCTCGCCGGGGCCCATGAGGTGCTGGGCGCCCCCGATTGGCAAGGCGGTTGGCACGCGACGGAGTTCCCACGGCGCCCCGTTCCGGACCATCTCCAGGACAGCGACCGACGCCTGGAGTACAGGAGTCCGCATCGCCTCGCCCTGTGGACGTTCAGCACACCGGGTGCCCCGGCCATTGAGCTGCGAGCGGACCTGGGAGTGGCCACCGCCGCGGACCAGTGGCCGGGCGATGCGAGGATCGTGCTCTGCCACGGCCCGGCCGATCCGGAACCCACCGGGCCCGGCTGGCGGCTGTGAACGGCGACGAAAGGCGGTGGCCCCGTGCCCACCATGAAAATTGAGCGGACCCCTCAGGATCTGGCTGCCGAACTGGCGGGTCTGAGTCATGTGGACTGGCCGGCCATCTGGGCCGGTCCGCCGAACCCCGGCCAGCCGCTGGACGACTGGTGCGCCCTCTTCGGCTGGCGGCCGACGTCCTTCGAGCGAGTCCTGAGCGTACGCACCCCGACCGGCGAGAAGCTCTACCTCTACCCGGTGCGCAGTGGTGGCTGGAGCCCGGTGGGCAACCTCAGCTGGTCGACCTGGCATCTGAGCGCCGACACCCAGGAGGAGAACGAGGCCGTGCTGGAGCGGGGCGCCGAGGTGTGGCCCGCCTACGAGGCGGCGGCGCGCGGTGTGCTCGGTACGCCGGAGTTCTCCGGCGCGTGGGACGATCCGGCGTTCCCCGAGCCTCAGCATGACGAGCACTGGCTGCTGCCCAAGGACATCCGGCTGGAAGACCGCAACCCGTACCGGATGGCGATGTGGCGGGACCCCTCCCCCGAGGGGCCGCTGACGCTGATGGAGCTGTACAGCGGCGGTGTGACCAACCGGGGCATCGGCAAGCGCGGCGTCATGATCAACGTCGACTTCTATCCGCAGGAGATCATGTGAACCCGGAGCTGATACCCGCCGAGATCGACGACCGGGCACTGTGACTGCGGGAAGCCGACAAGCCCGCGGACAGGGTGCGCGCCCGGCAGATCGCCAACCGGCTGCGCGACACGGCCGACCGTGTGGGCATGTCGGTCGAGGATTATGTGACCGAGCGGGCCAGACGGCTGAACGTCAGCTCTCCGCGCCCCGATACGAAGTCGGCGTTCTGGTCCTTCGAGGTCCCTCACCCGGAGCTCCCGGCCGGTGAAGGCCTGTCCAATATGTACATCGCCGAAGCCTGGGCGGAATCCGAGAACGCCAAGGCTCCCGATTCCGCACGGTATCTGGAGGGCACCCGGGGCGGTAGGGCGCTGGGCAACCTCCGGCTGTGGGACAAAAGCGTCCACCAGGCGCTCGATTTCACCCCGGAACACGGTCAAGACGTGGCCCGCACGGCCTGGTCCACCCTCTCCCAGCGGTACGCCGAGGCCTCCACGGGCGAAGTGGCCGTCTTCGCTCCGTCCGCGTACCCCAGCAGCGTCTTGTACAACAACGAGCTGCCTGCCTTGCGCACCAACCCGGACGTGGGCCTGGACAACATCAAGTTCGTCTACGAGCCGCCCCGGGAATGGCCCGAGACGGCCCGGAACGAGCTCGGCGAGGACTCCATGCGCGCCCAGGCACAGTTCGCCTGGGACGACGCGCCCCGGTACCCATCGGCTCGGCCACCGCGAAGAAAAGCCCCGGGAAAAGCGAATTCCGCGGGCACTCAGCGGAGTTGTTGCCCTTGAAGTTTCGACGCGTGAACGGAGAATCGCGGTCCATGGCGGACGAGCCGGAGGAAAGAATCAGCTTCTCCCTCGATGACCCGGCAATGGCCGTGCGAAAGGCCGTGCTGTGGCCGCTGACGCGGACCGCCGCGCAGGCGCTCGCGGGCGTCGAACTGCTCGCCGTCATGCTGACCAACGTGCCGGGCAGCGGTATGACGCCCGAGGCGCTGCAGAGCATCCGGCGGGCACACGGCGTCATCGAGCTGCTCGCCACCGCCGCGGCGGACGAGGGGCCGATCCCGGGTGAGGAGGCGCCCGCCGTCACCCCGCTGGCCGGCTCGGTCTCCGTCGAGCTGGCGATGCGCAACCCGGTGGCGGCGCTGCGACAGGCGTTTCTGGCGCCGCTGCTGCGCACGCTCGTCGACGCGCTGCTGAACATCGAGACGGTCGTCGACATGCTCTCCGCCGTCCCCGGCAGCCGGCCGGACGCCGTGGACCTCAACACGATCCGTTCGGCTCGGCGGGCCCTGGAGGACCAGCTTCCGGCCTACCGGGACGCGGACCCGACCGCCTTCCCCGCGGGCGCGGGCGAGCGGTCACCGGTGGCGCTGGACCACGTCGCCAAGCAATCGCCGCCGAGCATCCGCGCCGCCGTGGAGCTCGCGGTCGCCACGATGGCCGAGCCGTTCACCGGACGCGATGTGATGAACGAGGTCGCGGCCCGGTCGGCGGCCGTGCCCGGACCGTGCCGGGATTCGGGCAAGGCCGTGAGCAACGTCCTCTCCGCCATGGTCAAGTCGGGCCGCCTCACCCGGCTCTCCCGCGGCACCTATATGCGGGCTCAGGGCCCCGCCCCCGCTGCCGCCCCCGGTGAACTCCCCGAGAGCGCATAAGGCGCACCCGGTATGGACAGACAGGCCGATCATGAGTGAGTCCGCACATCACGGCGTCCGCTCCCCACGGCGACGCGCAGGTACGGGTGTTCTCCCCGAACGCCGCGCTGGTCGACGGGGTGCCGATCACCGCACCGCCCTACGGCGACATCCAGGAGGTCGTCATCTCGATCCTCCAGGAACGCGCCCAGCGGCTGGGCGGCCCGACCCCCGCGTTGATCACGGATGACCGCTACGGCGGGGAGATCCGCATCCTCATCCATCCGGACGGCGCGACCGAGCAGCTGTCCTGACCCGACGCCCCACACCCGACACCAACAGGCCCACAGGCCCCAGGCCCAGCAGGTCCGGTTCGTAGCGCCTACGAACCGGACCTGGCCGGGTCGTACGCCTCGCGGGCGGCCAGCACCTCCGGGGCCACCTCCCCGGCTCAGGACGTCAGCGCCCACACCCGGCCGCCGCCTCGCGGCCGAGCTCGGTCAGCGAATAGTCCACATGCGGCGGGATCACGGGGTGCGCCTCGCGGTGGACGAAGCCGTCCCGCTCCAGCGCGGTCTGCCGGCCGCCACCCCCGGCGACCTGTCCCGGCTCACCGGCCGCCCGACCACGCCCATCGCCGACTCCGTCGCGGTCGCCCCGAAGGGCTGACCGACGGCCCGCTCCGGCCGACCGCGCCACGGCCCGCCCTGTCATGACCGTATGGCGATACGGGAATGACAGGCGGGCCCGTCCGGCGCTACCGTCGGACAGGCCCCGTCAGGGCCGTCACGCCGTCGGGGAGGGGCCCATGAGTCCGCAGCAGCAGCAGGATCGCGCCGGTCTCGTCTATGGCTTCGCCGCGTACGGCATATGGGGCCTCGTGCCGATCTTCTGGCCGCTGCTGAAGCCCGCGGGGGCGGTGGAGATCCTCGCCCACCGGATGGTGTGGTCGCTGGTGGCGGTCGCGCTCGTCCTGCTCGTACTGCGGCGCTGGGCCTGGATACGGCCGCTGCTGCGGCAGCCGAAGCGGCTCGCGATGATCGCGCTCGCCGCGACCGTCATCTCGGTCAACTGGGGCCTGTACATCTGGGGCGTCAACAGCGGGCATGTCGTCGAGACCGCGCTCGGGTACTTCATCAATCCGCTGGTCAGCATCGCCTTCGGCGTACTGCTGCTGCGTGAGCGGCTGCGGCCCGCGCAGTGGACGGCGGTCGGCGTCGGGGCGGTGGCGGTGGGCGTGCTGTCCGTCGGCTACGGCAAGCTGCCGTGGATCGCGCTCACGCTCGCCTTCAGCTTCGCCACGTACGGCCTGGCCAAGAAGCGGATCGGACTGGACGGGCTGGAGTCGCTGGCCGCCGAGACCGCCGTGCAGTTCCTGCCCGCGGTCGGCTTTCTGGTCTATCTGGGGGCGCGCGGCGACAGCACCTTCGGCAGCGCGGGGATGGGGCATTCGGCGCTGCTCGCGAGCTGTGGGCTGATCACCGCGATACCGCTGATCTGCTTCGGGGCGTCGGCGGTGCGGCTGCCGCTGTCGACGATCGGGATGCTGCAGTACATCGCGCCCACCTTCCAGTTCGTGCTGGGGCTCGCCGTCTTCCATGAGTCGATGCCACCCGAACGGTGGGCGGGCTTCGCCCTCGTCTGGCTCGCCCTCGCGCTGCTCACCTGGGATGCCCTGCACACCGCGCACCGGGCCCGCCGGGAGCTGACCGACGCCGCCTCGCGGGCGGCGCTGATGTCGGTCAATGTGGACGCACCCGAGGCCGTCCCGGATGCCCTGCCGGATGCCCTGCCGGAGCCGCGCCGAGGGTCGATATCCGGCGGGTGATGTCCGGTTTCCGCCCTTGACGCGGAGTCAGCCACGCCCGGAATATCAGCCCACGCACACAGCCATGGCATGTGCATAACACAGCGTCACGTCGTTCCGTCCTGTCCTCATTCGGAATCGGAGCCCCCCACATGTCGTCACGCGCTCATCGGCACCCCACCTCCCACAGATCCTGGATACGCCGGGCCACCAGCGCCGCGGCCGCCGGTACGGTGATCGCCGCCCTGGTGGCCGCCGCCCCCACCCCGGCCGCCTCGTCCGGAACCGCCCCCGCCCCGGCCCGCTCGTCCGGCACCGCCCTCGCCGCACCGGACATCTCGCTCGCGGGCGTCAAGGCCCACCTGAGCCAACTGCAGTCCATCGCCACCGCCAACAGCGGCAACCGCGCCCATGGCCGCCCCGGTTACAAGGCGTCGCTCGACTACATCAAGGGCAAGCTGGACGCCGCCGGGTTCACCACCACCGTGCAGCAGTTCACCTCCAGCGGCGCCACCGGCTACAACCTCATCGCCGACTGGCCCGGCGGCGACACCAACGACGTCGTCTTCTCCGGCGCCCACCTCGACTCCGTCAGCGGCGGCCCCGGCATCAACGACAACGGCTCGGGGTCCGCCGGGATCCTGGAGACCGCGCTCACCGTCGCCCGCCAGGGGCTGAAGCCCGCGAAGCATCTGCGGTTCGGCTGGTGGGGCGCCGAGGAGCTGGGGATGGTCGGCTCCCGGTACTACGTCAACAACCTGGCGTCCGCCGAGCGGGCGAAGATCGACTCGTATCTCAACTTCGACATGATCGGCTCGCCCAACCCGGGCTACTTCGTCTATGACGACGACGCGCGGATCGAAGGGGTGTTCAAGGACTTCTTCGCCGCCAAGGGCGTCCCCACCGAGATCGAGACGGAGGGCGACGGCCGCTCCGACCACGCGCCGTTCAAGAACGCGGGCGTCCCGGTGGGCGGTCTGTTCAGCGGCGCCGACTACACCAAGACCGCCGCCCAGGCACAGAACTGGGGCGGCTCCTCCGGTCAGGCGTTCGACCGCTGCTACCACCGCTCGTGCGACACCTCGGGCAATCTCAACGACACCGCGCTGGACCGCAACAGCGATGCCATCGGCTACGCCGTCTGGACCCTGAGCGCGGCCGGCTGATCCCGCGCATCCGGCCGTGTTCGGCTCAGGCCGTGATGTCCTTCGCGGTGAACCTGGCCCAGGCCGCCGAGCCGAACACGGCCACATACAGCCCCTGCAGCCCCATGTTCTTGATCAGCTCGTCCCAGTAGACCGGGTCCCGGAGCAGGTCGGCGAAGCTGAGCCAGTAGTGCGGGAAGAGATACGGCTGGATCGCGTGCAGCTGCGGAATGGTGTCGAGGATCTGCGCGGTGACCACCAGCCCCACGGTGCTCGCCATGGCCGCGATACCGCTGCTGGTGAGGGTGGAGATGAACACCCCCACCGTCGCGATCCCCACCAGCGAGAGCGCCACGACGGCCGCCACGCCGAGCGCCCGTACCAGCCCGTCGCCGAACGGGACGGTGGTGCCGGAGATCAGCGTGATGTCGCCGAGCGGAAAGAGCAGCGCCCCGGTCGCCAGCCCCGAGACGGCCACCACCAGGGTCGCGACCAGGCAGAACGCCAGGGTGGTGGCGAACTTGGCCAGCAGCAGCCGGGTGCGCCCGGCGGGGGCGACCAGCAGATAACGCAGCGTCCCGGAGCTCGCCTCGCCCGCGAGCGCGTCACCGGCGATCACGCTGATCGCCATCGGCAGAAAGACGGGCAGCGTCGCCGCCAATGAGGCGAAGACGAGGAACATCCCGTTATTGGTGATCTGGGCGAAGAAGGCGGGACCCTGCCCGTCTCCCCCGCGCCCCTCGCCGAAGCCGCCGCCGTCGCTCGTCTCGATCTTCACCGCGACGCCGATGAGGACCGGGACGGCCGCGAGCACCCCGAGCAGGGCCAGGGTGCGCCAGCGGCGGAAGGTGGTGGTCAGCTCGGAGCGGAAGAGCGCCAGGCTCCACAGCGGACTCGGGCGGCGCACCGCGGCTCCCGCCTCCGTCACATCAGCCCGCGACATCGAACCCCTCCCCGGTCAGCGCGACAAAGGCGTCCTCCAACGAGGCGCGCTCGGCCCCGAAGGCCCGCACCCGCACCCCGGCGCGTACGAGCGCGGCATTGAGGTCCGCCGGATCGGGCGGCGCCTCGCCGGCGCCCGGGCCGGGCAGGGGCAGCTCCCCGGAGACCCGGTCGTCCAGCACCACCAGGTCCGTCACCCCGTGCTCCTTGAGGACGCGGACGGCGTCGGCCGGATCCGGGGTGGTGACGGACAGCCTGCCGCGGCCGGCCGCCGCCAGCTCGGCGACCGTGCCCTGGGCGATCAGACGGCCCTGGGCCATGACGGCCGCATGGCTGCAGACCTGCTCGATCTCGTCGAGGAGATGCGAGGAGAGGAAGACAGTGGTGCCCTCCTCGGCGAGCTCGCGCACCAGGGTGCGGATCTCCCGCATCCCCTGCGGGTCCAGGCCGTTGGTCGGCTCGTCGAGAACCAGCAGCTCACGCGGTTGGAGCAGCGCGGCGGCCAGACCGAGGCGCTGCTTCATGCCGAGTGAGTACGCGCGGGCCTTCTTCCCGGCAGCGGCGGCGAGGCCCACCCGCCCCAGGGCGGCCGCCACGCGCGCGGCGCGGGTGCGCGGATCGGCGGTGGGGTCGGCGGCGTCATAGCGCAGCAGATTGTCCCGGCCGGTCAGAAAGGGGTAGAGGGCGGGGCCCTCGATCAGGGCCCCCACCCTCGGCAGCACGCTCCGGGCGGCGCGCGGCATCGGCTCGCCGAGCAGCCGGGCCCCTCCCGACGTCGGCTCGATCAGGCCCATGAGCATGCGGATGGTCGTCGTCTTCCCCGAGCCGTTGGGCCCGAGGAAGCCGAAGACGCTGCCGCGCGACACCGTCAGATCGAGCGCGTCGACGGCGAGCTGCCCGCCCCGGTAGCGCTTGGTGAGCCCGCGGGTCTCGACCGCGGCACCGGCCACGGCGTCGACGGCGGTGGCCGCGGCCGGTGCCGCGGGCGCGTCCTCGGCGGACCGCTCCTCCACGGGCTCCCCTTCGTTGTGCGTCGTACGGCTCACTTGGCCGAGTCGGCCGCCTTGACCAGGGCGTCCTTGTCGACCGCGCCGACGAAGACCTTGCCGTCGTCGGTGAGCAGCGCGTTCACCAGCCGGGTGCTGACCACGGTGCCGGAGCCGAAGTCGCCCTTGACCTTCTTGCCCAGACCGCCGAGGAGCCCGGACGCCGAATCCGGACCGCTGTCGCCGCGCGTCGCGGGCGCCTCGCCACCGGGGGAGTCGAGCCGGACCACCGAGTCCCAGTCCTGACCGATCACCTTCAGCCCGGCCAGGGCGTTCCGGGCGTCCTTGGTGTCCTTGGTGTCCTTGGCGCGGTGGTCGCGGGCGCTCTCCTCGGTGACCTTGGCGCCCTTGGGCGGGGTGAAGTCGAAGGTGCCCGCCGTGGGCTTGCCGAAGTCGACCTTGGTGAAGGCCACATCGACGGCCGCCTTGCCGCCGCTCTTCGGGGTGAGCGTGAACTTCAGCGGTACGCCGTTGTCCGCGTCCACCGCGATGCGGATCGCGCCGATCGTGGAGTCGCTCTGCTGCTTGGGCTTGATCAGCAGCTGATAGGCGTCCTGCCCGGCGACCCGCGCCGTGCCGTCGACCGCCACCTCGGTGGAGTCGTCCACGGAGGCGAGCACCTTCTTGGCGATCTGCTGCGGGGTGGCGTCCCGCAGATCCTTGGGCACGTCCTGCCGGTGGTCGCCCCTGGCCTTGGCGTCCTTGGGCGCGGTGGAGTGGTAGACGGAGTTGCTGGAGCTGTCGTACGCCCAGGTCTCGTCACCGTTGTGGATCATGCTGTACTCGGCGGCGTTCTCGATGATCGAAACCCGCTGCCGGTCCGGCCCGTCGGCGGCCACCCGCAGGGTGTGGGAGCCGGACGCGAGCTCGATCAGCCGGGAGTCGGGCGAGGCGGACGCGCCGCCGTCGCCGCCCTGCCCGCCGCCGAGGTCGGCGATCGAGCCGCCGCCCGGGAGCGAGGGGATGCCCAGATCGGTGGTGATCTTCACTGAACCGGACAGCTGCTGGGTGTCCGATGCCGCCATCTTGCTGATGAGCTCTTCCGCGGAGATCTTCGGCAGATCGGGGTCGCCGGTGCTGGCGAGCGCCGGGACGAGCCCTATCGTCGCCGCCGCGATCCCCGCCACAGCGGCCGGGGCGGCGTATCGCGCAACCTTTTTTCGTCGTGTGGGGCGTTCGTCGTCCCAGAAGCCGTCGTCGGCGACCTGTGTCGGTCGGATCCGTGCCATATGTGCTCTACCTCCGTCGTCGGCGGCGGTTGTCAGCCTGCACTCGTCCACCTCTCGGGCCATTGTCACCCGATCCCGCCATGTGGTGGTCTTTTAATCCCATCAAATCGACCGACGTGGCGCGTCAACCCGCAGGATCAACTGCGCGTAATGCTCCGGGATGACGTCCGCACGCCACATGGTGGAGGCCCGTACTCCCCCAGAAGGCGTCACCCCTAGGGGGCCCGGGATCCGGGCCGGGGACGCCGGTACCGCCGACCGGGTCAGCCCGCCCGGTGCACCACCGCGTCGCAGAGCCCCTCAAGGGCCTCCTTCGCCGGGCCCTCCGGCAGCGGCGCCAGCATCGCACGGGCCTCCGCCGCATAGCGGACCGTGTCCCGGCGGGCCAGTTCCAGCGCCGGATGGGCGCCCAGCCGCCGCAGCACCTCCGCATGGCGCGCGTCATCGGTGAGGTCCCCGTCGAGCAGCTCGCACAGCTCACGGTCCTCGGCCGAACCGGACGACTCCGCCTGCGCCCGCAGATACAGCACGGGCAGCGTGGCGACGCCCTCGCGCAGATCGGTGCCCGGCGTCTTGCCCGACTCATGGCTGTCGCTGGCGATGTCCAGCAGATCGTCGGCCAGCTGGAAGGCCATGCCCAGCCGCTCGCCGTACTGGGTGAGGATGTTGACGACGGACTCGTCGGCGCCCGACATCATCGCCCCGAACCGCCCGGACACGGCGATCAGCGAGCCCGTCTTACCGGCCAGCACATCCAGATAGTGCTCGATCGGGTCGCGGCCGCCGCGAGGGCCCGCCGTCTCCAGGATCTGGCCGGTCACCAACCGCTCGAACGCCTCGGCCTGGATCCGCACCGCCTCCGGCCCCAGATCGGCGAGGATGTGCGAGGCACGGGCGAACAGGAAGTCGCCGGTGAGCACCGCCACCGAGTTGCCCCAGCGCGCGTTGGCGCTGGACACCCCGCGCCGCACATCCGCCTCGTCCATCACATCGTCGTGATACAGCGTCGCCAGATGCGTCAGCTCCACGACGACGGCCGAGGGCACCACGCCGGGCGCGTACGGATCGCCGAACTGCGCGGCGAGCAGCACCAGCAGGGGCCGGAACCGCTTCCCGCCGGCCCGCACCAGATGCTGGGCGGCCTCGGTGATGAAGGGCACGTCGCTCTTGGTGGCCTCCAACAGCCCCTCTTCGACAGCCGTCAGCCCGGCTTGGGTGTCGGCTTCCAGAGTCTGGTCCCGCACGCTCAGCCCAAAGGGCGCGATGACGCTCACGGGGTACTCCTGTCTGCCTACGATCACGCGGAATGTCGATGTGTCGCTGCCTCCACCAACAGGCAGCGTAACCGGTCGGGTCTCGATCACTGTGGGCGCCTTCCCGCCTTGTGCGCCCTCTCAACGTTCTCTCCCGAACCGACCGGCTACACATCGCGGTACCGCGATCGCGGCAGATCATTCATGATGCGGCCCCCGACCGGCCACTGAGGGGTGACCGATCGGGGGCCGGGCCGCGGCCGCTCAGCCGTGAGCGGCGGTCAGCGCCTGCGCCAGCCGCGGCGACGCGTACTCCGTACCGCAGACGAACCGCATCACCGGACCGAAGCTCGCCGCCGCGGGCAGCCCGGTGAAATAGAGCCCCGGCACCGAGGAGCGGTATCCGGCGTCCAGCCAGGGGCCGCCGGCGCCGGTGACCACCTCGGAGCGCAGCTCGGGCCCGAGAAAGTCCAGCGCCGACACGCTCATCCGGTATCCGGTCGCGGCCAGCACATGGTCGGCGGCCAGCTCGCCGACCCGGCCGCCCGCGCCGCGCAGCGACATCACCGGCCGTCCGTCACCCTCCACGGTGACCCGGGAGATGTGCTGCCCCTGGGTGACCTGCACCCGCCCGGCGAACCGGTCGCGCAGCCACCACGCGCCCTTCGGCCCCAGCACCCTGCGGACCAGATACGCCCGGGTCGGCGCGGGCAGCCGGCGGAAACCCACGGCGTGGTACGACAGCGCGTACAGCGACCAGGCGCGGCCGAAGGGCGATTCGGGCCGCAGCCTCGGCTGCCGGTCCGGCGGGGCGCCGAAGGCGACCGCGCGCGGCCCCCGGGCCACCACCCGCACCGAGGCGGCGCCCGCCTCGGCCAGCAGCACCGCGCTCTCCAGCGCCGACTGCCCGGCCCCGACCACCACGACCTGACGCCCCGTGAACCGCCCGAGGTCATGGTGTTGCGAACTGTGCGAGACGGGCCCGGCCGCCGAGGGTCCATCCGGTATGGCGACGGCGATCTCCCGGGGCAGATGGGCCAGCCCGCTGAGCCCGCTGGCGACGACGACGGCGCGCGCCGTGAACTGCTCCCCCGAGTCCAGCTTCAGCTCGAAACGGCCGCCCCGCCGGTCGATCGCCACCACTCGCACCTGCTCCAGATCCGGCACCAGCCGCTCCTGGAACCACAGCCCGTACTGCGAGAAGGTCTCGACGGGGACGATGTCCCAGTCGGACTCATAGCGCTTGCCACCCACCGCATGGCAGTAGTCGAGCAGGGTGTGTCCCGGCTGCGGTGCGTCGATATTCGACGCCACGGGCGTGGACTTGAGCAGCATGCCCGCGGGCATCTGCTCACGCCAGCTCACCATCGGCACCCCGAAGACGCGGACCGGCAGGCCGCGGGCGCGCAGATGGGCGGCGGTCGACAGACCGTATGGTCCGGCCCCGATGACTGCTACCGGATCGTTCATGAATCTCCTCCCCAAGGCTTCACTTTTTGGTGGCGCGCCACAGTTGGTACAGATGTGCCGCGCCGGGCCGCACAGAGCGCGCCAGCATGGTGAAGAACGGCTGCATATCGTCGCGCGCGGCCCACGCCAGCTCGGTCCCGCTCGCCCGTGCGGGCGCGTGCGGCGTGGTGTATCCGCTGCGGCGGTAGGCGAGCAGCGCGGGCAGATCGATGTTCTCGACCAGGAACCGCCGGTCCGCCGGCTGCTCACCCTCGGGGACCGGGCGCCCCGTCAGATCGAGATGCTGGGCCCGTACGACATCGACCCGCGCCCCGTTCTCGAAGAGCCTGAACTGCGCGCCCATCCGCGGATTGAAGTCCAGCAGCTTGTACCGTCCGTCGCGCCGGTCGAAGCGCCAGTCCAGGTCGACGATGCCGCTGAAGCCGATCCGCTTGATGAACTGGGCCGCCATCCGGGCCAGCTCGCCGTTGTCCACCACAAAGGCGCACGCCGTCATGCCCGCGTGCGGCGGCCAGGACCGCACCTTGACCCCGGTGAACATCGCCAGCGGCGTGCTCTCGGCGTCGAAGTACGCGTGCACGATCCAGTCCTCGGCATCCTCGCGCGGCAGATACTCCTGCAGGATCACCCCGGGCCGCGGTCCCCAGTCCCGCGCGAGCTCCATCAGCTCCCGCGGGCCCGCGATCCGGGTGGTCCCGCTGACCGCGGGCTTCTTCCGCCGCTCGAACGCCTCCCGGTTCTTGGCGACCACGGGAAACCGGGCACTCGCCGCGAACGCCTTGATATCGGCGTACGAATCGGGGAACGCGCCCTCGGGCGTGGGCACCCCGTGCTTGACGCACAGCTCGTGCAGCCCCTGCTTGCTCGCCAGCCGCCTGGGCAACTCGGGCTCCGCCCGCGGGAAGAGAAAGCGGCCGTCCCCGGCGAGCACCTCCGCGTGCTCGGCGATCAGCACCGCCGCCTCCTCGTCCGTGGGCAGCAGAACCGTCGGCCGGCCGATCGCCCGCCCGATCCGCAGCAACCCCTCCACCAGCCGCTCCGGCCGCTCCCTGCCGGTGGTCGGCCAGACGAAGGCCCTCGTCAGATAGCGCGAGCGCGCGGCCGGGGTCCAACGGTCCTCGGTGACGGCGTACATGGGGACACCGAGACGGCCGAGGGAGCGGATCGCGCCGACACCGCCGTGGTGCAGCGGGTAGCCGCCGATCTTCACGATCAGACCGGGCACGGAACGGTCCACCGCGAACGGCACGGCACTGCTCGCCACGAGTCCCCCTCGGTCACCGCAGCGCAGTGGCCCCCCCACTGTGCGTGACCCGATTAAGGACGCTACTTCGGAATTGCCGCCTCCAGCAAGGACTATCCGGACATTGCCATCTCTTTAGGCAGCAGCGGACACCCCCTCATCTCCTGCCCCGCGCGCCGTAGGGTGTGGCCTGGCCACCCCGGTGACGAGGAGAAGGCGAGGCAGCCCCGATGCCGCAGCGATCCCCGCTCGACCTGCCCGAAGGCGATCCCTTCGGTCCGGACAACCTCCCCTATGGCGTCTTCACCACGCCCCACGCTCCTCATCTGCGGAAAATCGGCGTGCGCTACGGGAGCCAGGTGCTGGACGCGGGAGCCGCCGCGGCCGCCACCGCCTCTCCGCACGCCGAACTGCTGGGTGGATCCTCGCTCAATCCGCTGATGGCCGCGGGCCGCCCGGTCTGGCAGGCCGTACGCGCCGAGCTGCGCGACTGGCTGACCAACCCGGCGCACTGGCCGACCATCGAGCCCCTGATGCACCCCCTCACCACCCTCGCCCTCCACCTCCCGATCGAGGTGGCGGACTACGTCGACTTCTATGCGAGCGAGCACCACGCCTCCAATGTCGGCAAGATCTTCCGCCCGGACGGCGACGCGCTCACCCCCAACTGGAAGCACATGCCGATCGGCTACCACGGCCGGGCCGGCACCGTCATCGTCTCCGGCACGCCCGTCGTACGCCCCCACGGCCAGCATCTGCCTTCCGCGCCCCACGCTTCCTCCCACGCTTCCTCCCCCGCTCCCGTCTTCGGCCCCTCCCTGCGCCTCGACTTCGAAGCGGAGGTGGCCTTCGTCGTCGGTGCCCCTTCCCCTTTGAATACACCGGTGCCGCTCGCCGGGTTCCACGACCACGTCTTCGGCGTCTGTCTGCTCAACGACTGGTCCGCACGCGACATCCAGAGCTGGGAGTACCGCCCGCTCGGCCCCTTCCTCGGCAAGTCCTTCGCCACCTCCATCGCCGCGTGGATCACCCCGCTGGAGGCCCTCGCCCCGGCCCGTACCAGCCCTCCCGTCCGCGATGTTCCGCTCCTGCCCTACCTCGACGACTCGTCCGCCGAGCCCGGCGGCCTCGATCTGCGCATCGAGGCCGCCCTCAACGGCCACATCATCTCCCGTCCGCCCTTCTCCGCCATGTACTGGACCGGGGCCCAGCAGCTCGCCCACATGACGGTGAACGGCGCCTCGCTGCGCACCGGCGACCTCTTCGCCTCCGGCACGGTCAGCGGCCCGCGCCCGACCGAGCGCGGCTGCCTCCTCGAACTCACCTGGGCGGGCCGCGACCCCGTACGGCTCCCCGACTCCTCCACCCGGACCTTCCTGGAGGACGGCGACGAGGTGACCCTCACGGCCTGGGCGCCCGGCCCGGACGGGGCCCGCATCGGTCTGGGTGACGTGACCGGCCACGTTGTTCCGGCGGCGCCCTGACCGACTGCTAATTTGTCGTGCTCCTGCCCTATCAACTGAGGAGAAACGCATGAAGAAGGCAGTAAGCATCGCCGGGACGGTGGCCGCGGCCGCCCTGCTGCTGACGGCATGCGGCAGCGACAGCGACGACGGCAAGAAGGACACGTCCAAGGACACTCCGTCCGCCTCCCAGTCGAGCGCCCCGGCGGAGGGGGGCGCGGACGGGAAGCTGACGGGCGCCTATGTGGCGAAGACCGGTGGTGAAGCGATCATTTTGTCCATCAGCGGCGAGAAGGCCGTCCTGGTCGCGGGCAAGCACACCTGCACCGGTGAGTACACCGACACCGGCGAGAAGATGCTGATGCTCAAGTGCGCCGACGGCAATACGGACCGCACCATGGGCAAGGTGGCCCCGAGCGCCGACGGCAAGACCCTCACGGTCGACTGGGACGCGCTCTCCGAGAACGACACCTTCACCCGGACCGCCTCGCCCGGCGACCTCCCATCCGGGCTTCCGACGTCGTTCCCGTCCGGCCTCCCCTCCGACATCCCGACCGACCTGCCGTCCGCTGTCCCCTCCAGCTGACCCTACGGCGCCCGACCGCCCACTCCGCTCTCCCGAGCCCCCTGGCGAGCCCGCCGGGGGGCTCGTCGCACGGCGCTCCGGGTAGTGGCAGATCTTGCTGCCGCGAGGACGAAACTGCAGGCCCTGCGCGGCACCGGAGCCCTCGTCAAGTGGCGCAACACTCCGGCAACACCATCGCAGGGCCCCATCGGTATGGTCCGGACACGACCCGCCGCCCAGTACCCCCGGAGCCGGCCGATGCCAGCCGAACGCCCCCGCGAACGCATCCGTGAGCACGCCCCGCCGGTCGCCGCCGCACACCGCCGCCGGCTCCGCGCCGACCGGGCGCGGCAACTCGCCGATCTGCTCCGCCACCAGATCCTGACCGGCGGCTTCCCCGGGGGCGTACTGCCGCTTGAGGACGCGCTCGGCGCGGACTGCGGCACCTCCCGCAACACCGTGCGCCTGGCCCTCGATCTGCTGCGCGCCGAGCGGCTGGTGGAGCGGCTGCCCGGGGTGGGCACGGTCGTCGTGGCGGAGAAGTACCCGCACGGTCTGGACCGGCTGACGGGGGGGAGAGAACCCCGGACGCACGGACGCCGCTGCCCGGCACCCCCCGTGGGCTGCCGGGCAGCGGCGTCCGCACCCCGAGGCGGCGGCTACCGCACGAACACCCCGGCCTGGCTCGCCAGGTCCAGGAAGTACTGCGGGGCGACCCCCAGCACCAACGTGACCGCTACGCCGATCGCGATCGCCGACGAGGTCAGCGCGCTCGGGACGGCGACCGACGGGCCGTCCGTGCGCGGCTCGCTGAAGAACATCAGCACGATCACTCGGATGTAGAAGAAGGCCGCGATCGCCGACGAGATCACACCGACGACGACCAGCGCGCCCGCCCCGCCATCGGCCGCCGCCTTGAAGACGGCGAACTTTCCGGCGAAGCCGCTGGTCAGCGGGATACCGGCGAAGGCGAGCAGAAAGATCGCGAAGACGGCGGCCACCAGGGGCGAACGGCGGCCGAGCCCGGCCCACTTGGAGAGGTGGGTGGCCTCGCCGCCCGCGTCGCGGACCAGGGTGACGACCGCGAAGGCGCCCAGGGTCACAAACGAGTACGCGGCGAGGTAGAAGAGGACGGAGGAGACGCCGTCGGGCGTGGTGGCGATGACACCGGCGAGGATGAAGCCCGCGTGGGCGATCGAGGAGTAGGCCAGTAGCCGCTTCACATCGGTCTGGGTGACGGCGACGATCGCGCCGCCCAGCATGGTGACGATGGCGACGCCCCACATCACCGGCCGCCAGTCCCAGCGGAGCCCCGGCAGGACGACATACAGCAGCCGCAGCAGCGCGCCGAAGGCCGCGACCTTGGTGGCGGCGGCCATGAAGCCGGTGACCGGGGTCGGGGCGCCCTGGTAGACGTCCGGGGTCCACATATGGAACGGAACGGCGCCGATCTTGAACAGCAGCCCCATCAGCACCATCGCCCCGCCGATCAGCAGCAGCGCGTCATTGCCCATGGTCCCGGCGAGCGCCGGGCTGACGTTCCGGACCTGGCCGTCGACGACATCCGCGATCCCGCCGTAGGCGACGGTGCCCGCGTATCCGTACAGCAGGGCGATCCCGAAGAGCAGGAACGCCGACGAGAAGGCGCCGAGCAGGAAGTACTTGACGGCGGCTTCCTGCGAGAGCATGCGGTGACGCCGGGCGAGGGCGCACAGCACATACAGCGGGAGCGAGAAGACCTCCAGCGCCACGAAGAGGGTCAGCAGATCGTTCGCGGCGGGGAAGACGAGCATGCCGCCGACCGCGAAGAGGACCAGCGGAAAGACCTCGGTGGTGGTGAACCCGGCCTTGACCGCGGCCTTTTCGGCCTCGCCGCCCGGCACGGCGGCGGCCTGCGCGGCGAAGGAGTCGACGCGGTTGCCGTGGGCCACCGGGTCGAGCCGCCGCTCGGCGAAGGTGAAGACGGCGACGAGCGCGACCAGGAGAATGGTGCCCTGCAGAAAGAGCGCCGGGCCGTCGATCGCGATGGCGCCCATGGCCGCGACATGGGCCTTGCTGGTGCCGTAGTGGCCGGCCGCGAGGCCGATGACGGCGGCGAAGGACGCGGCCAGGGCGACGACGGACACGAACAGCTGCGCCACATAGCGCTGGCGGCGCGGCAGGAACGCCTCGATGAGGACGCCGATGATCGCGGCGCCGAGCACGATCAGCGTGGGCGACAGCTGGCCGTATTCGATGTCGGGCGACGGGATCTTGTCGGGCGCCGCCGCCGCTGTTGTCCACAGGCTGTGGACAATGGCCGCATGGGTCACTTGGCACCTCCGGAGGGACCGTCGTGGATCGGGCGGTAGCTGAACCAGCCCGCGTCGGTGACGGGGTGATCGGGCTTGGGATCCTTCTTGTCCACCACGGACAGCGTGTGGTCGACCGCCGGGTTGACGATGTCGGCCAGCGGTTTCGGATAGACGCCGAGGAAGATCAGCAACGCGATGAGCGGGGCGACGACGAGCAGCTCACGCACCCTCAGATCGGGCATGCTCCGCACCTCGGCCTTGACCGGACCGGTCATGGTCCGCTGGTAGAGGATCAGCACGTACAGCGCCGCGAGCACGATGCCGAAGGTCGCGATCACACCGAGCGCCGGGTAGCGGCTGAACGTGCCGACCAGGACCAGGAATTCGCTGATGAAGGGCGCGAGGCCGGGCAGCGAGAGGGTGGCCAGACCGCCGATCAGGAAGGTGCCCGCGAGCACCGGGGCGACCTTCTGCACCCCGCCGTAGTCGGCGATGAGCCGCGAGCCGCGCCGGGTGATCAGGAACCCGGCCACCAGCATCAGCGCGGCGGTGGAGATCCCGTGGTTGACCATATAGAGGGTGGCGCCGCTCTGGCCCTGCGTGGTCATGGCGAAGATGCCGAGGATGATGAAGCCGAAGTGGGAGATGGAGGCGTAGGCGATCAGCCGCTTGATGTCCCGCTGGCCGATCGCCAGCAGCGCGCCGTAGATGATGCTGATCAACGCGAGGATCAGAATCGTCGGGGTGGCCCACTTGCTGGCCTCGGGGAAGAGCTGGAGGCAGAAGCGGAGCATCGCGAAGGTGCCGACCTTGTCGACGACCGCGGTGATCAGCACGGCGACGGGGGCGGTGGACTCCCCCATCGCGTTGGGCAGCCAGGTGTGCAGCGGCCACAGCGGCGCCTTCACCGCGAAGGCGAAGAAGAAGCCGAGGAACAGCAGCCGCTCGGTGGAGGTCGCCATGTCGAGATGGCCGCTCGCCCGCTCCTGGACGATCTGCTGGAGCGAGAAGGTGCCGGTGCCCAGGTCATCGGCGGTGACCGCGTAGAGGCCGACCACCGCGGCCAGCATGATCAGCCCGCCCGCCAGGTTGTAGAGCAGGAACTTCACGGCGGCGTACGAACGCTGGGTGGCCGTCTCCTCCTCGGACCGCCCCCCGGCCCGGTCCCCGAAGCCGCCGATGAGGAAGTACATCGGGATGAGCATGGCCTCGAAGAAGATATAGAAGAGGAAGACGTCGGTGGCCTCGAAGGAGATCACCACCATCGCCTCGACCAGCAGGATCAGCGCGAAGAAGCCCTGGGTGGGCCGCCAGCGGTGGTTGGGCCGCGCGCCCTCCAGCGGATCGGCGTCATGCCAGCCCGCCAGGATGACGAAGGGGATGAGGACGGCGGTGAGCGCGATCAGCGCGACCGCGATGCCGTCCACGCCCAGTTCGTAGCGGACCCCGAAGTCCTTGATCCAGGCATGGGATTCGGTGAGCTGGAAGCGGCCGCCGTCGGGGTCGAAGCGGACCAGCACGACCGCCGCGAGGACGAGCGTGGCGAGGGAGAAGCCCAGCGCCACCCACTTGGCGGCGGCGCGCTTGGCGGCGGGCACGGCGGCGGTGACGACCGCGCCGAGCGCGGGCACCGCGGCCGTGACCGTCAGCAGGGGAAATGACATGACTCAAACCGCCCTCATCAGCAGGGTCGCGGCGATGAGCACCGCCGTACCGCCGAACATCGAGACCGCGTACGTACGGGCGTAGCCGTTCTGGAGCTTCCGCAGCCGGCCGGAGAGGCCGCCGACCCCGGCCGCGGTGCCGTTGACCACCCCGTCGACCAGCTTGTGGTCGACATAGACCAGACCGCGGGTGAGGTACTGGCCGGGTTTGACGAGCGCGACATGGTTGAAGTCGTCCTGCAGCAGATCGCGGCGGGCGGCCCGGGTGAGCAGGGATCCGCGCGGGGCGGTGCGCGGCACGGGCCGCCGCCCGTACTGCGCCCAGGCGAGCGCGACGCCGAGCAGCAGGACGACCATGGTCCCGCCGGTGACGGCGGCGGCGCTGAGCGGCGAATTGCCCTCGCTGTGGCCGGTGACGGGCTCCAGCCACTTGAGGAACGACTCGTTGAGGCTGAACAGCCCGCCCGCGAAGACCGATCCGACGGCCAGGACGATCATGGGAATGGTCATGGACTTCGGCGACTCGTGCGGATGGGGCTCATGGCCCTGCTCATCGGGGACCCAGCGCTTCTCACCGAAGAAGGTCAGCAGCATGACCCGGGTCATGTAGAACGCCGTGATGGCCGCGCCCAGCAGGGCCGCGCCGCCGAGGATCCAGCCCTCGGTGCCGCCCTTGGCGAAGGCCGCCTCGATGATCTTGTCCTTGGACCAGAAGCCGGAGAGCCCCGGGAAGCCGATGATGGCCAGATAGCCGAGCCCGAAGGTGACGAAGGTGACCGGCATGTACTTCCGCAGGCCGCCGTACTTGCGCATGTCGACCTCGTCGTTCATGGAGTGCATGACCGATCCGGCGCCGAGGAAGAGCCCCGCCTTGAAGAAGCCGTGGGTGACCAGGTGCATGATCGCGAAGACATAGCCGATCGGGCCGAGCCCGGCGGCGAGGATCATATAGCCGATCTGCGACATGGTGGACCCGGCCAGGGCCTTCTTGATGTCGTCCTTGGCGCAACCGACGATCGCACCGAAGAGGAGCGTGACCGCGCCGACCGTGACCACCGCGGTCTGCGCGTCCGGCGCGGCGTTGAAGATCGCGCCGGAGCGGGTGATCAGATACACGCCCGCGGTCACCATGGTCGCCGCGTGGATCAGGGCCGAGACCGGGGTCGGGCCCTCCATCGCGTCCCCGAGCCAGGACTGGAGCGGCACCTGGGCCGACTTACCGCACGCGGCGAGCAGCAGCATCAGCCCGATCGCGGTGAGCTTGCCCTCGCTCGCCTGGTCCGCGTTCGCCAGCACCGGCGCGAGGGCGAACGTCCCGAAGGTCGTGAACATCACCATGATCGCGATCGACAGGCCCATATCGCCGACGCGGTTGACGATGAACGCCTTCTTCGCCGCCGTGGCCGCGCTCGGCTTGTGCTGCCAGAAGCCGATCAGCAGATACGAGGCGAGGCCGACGCCCTCCCAGCCGACGTACAGCAGCAGGTAGTTGTCGGCGAGGACGAGCAGCAGCATGGCCGCGAGGAAGAGATTGAGATAACCGAAGAAGCGGCGGCGGCGCTCGTCGTGCTCCATATAGCCGATCGAATAGATGTGGATCAGCGTGCCCACACCGGTGATCAGCAGCACGAAGGTCATCGACAACTGGTCGAGCTGGAAGGCGACGTCCGCCCGGAAGCCGCCCACCGGAATCCAGGTAAAGACCTTGCTGTGCAGGGCCCGGTCGTGCTCGCCGCGGCCGAGCATATCGGCGAAGAGCACCGCGCCGATCACGAAGGAGCCCGCCGCGAGCACCGTGCCGATGTAGTGGCCCGCGCGGTCAAGCCGCCGCCCGCCGCACAGCAGCAGTGCCGCGCCGAACAGCGGCACCGCGACAAGCAATCCGATGAGGTTCTCCACTTGAACGCGACCCCTTCTAGAGCTTCATCAGGCTGGCGTCGTCGACCGAGGCCGAGTGGCGGGAGCGGAAGACGGTCACGATGATCGCGAGGCCGACCACGACCTCCGCCGCGGCGACGACCATCGTGAAGAAGGCGATGATCTGGCCGTCGAGGTTGCCGTGCAGCCGGGAGAAGGTGACGAACGCCAGGTTGCACGCGTTCAGCATCAGCTCGACGCACATGAAGAGGACGATCGCGTTCCGCCTGGTCACGACCCCGGCCGCACCGATGGTGAACAACAGGGCGGCCAGGTAGAGGTAATAGACCGGATTCACTTGGCGACCCCCTTGGAGCCCTTGGCGTCCTCGGACTTCTCGCGGGCGCCGGCGCCCGCGTCGGCATCGGCGTCGGCGCCCTTGGTCTTCCGGCCGAGCCATCGATGGGAGCGCTGCTCCAGCGCCGCCAGCTCGGCCAGCGCCTCCTGGGAGACATCCTGGATCTGGCCGCGACCGCGCAGCGTCGCGTTGACGGTGAGCTCGGACGACGTACCGTCGGGCAGCAGCCCGGGGACATCCACCGCGTTGTGCCGCGCGTAGACGCCGGGGGCGGGCAGCGGCGGGACATTCCGGCCGGTGCGCACCCGCGCCTCGGACTGCTCGCGCTGGCTGAGCGCACGCTCGATGCGCTCACGGTGGGTCAGCACCATCGCGCCGACCGCCGCGGTGATCAGCAGCGCGCCGGTGATCTCGAAGGCGAAGACGTACTTGGTGAAGACGAGGGCCGCGAGCCCCTCCACATTGCCGCCGGAGTTGGCCTGCCCCAGACCGTTGAAGGTCCTCAGCCGGGCATTGCCGATCCCGGCGCACAGCAGGATGCCGAAGCCGAGCCCGCACAGGGCGGCGAGCCAGCGCTGCCCCTTCAAGGTCTCCTTGAGCGAGTCGGCGGCGGTGACGCCGACGAGCATCACGACGAAGAGGAAGAGCATCATGATCGCGCCGGTGTAGACGACGATCTGGACGACCCCCAGGAAGTACGCGCCGTTGGCGAGGTAGAAGATCGCCAGGACGATCATGGTGCCCGCCAGGCACAGGGCGCTGTGCACGGCCTTGCGCATCAGGATCGTGCCCAGCGCGCCGATCACGGCGACGGTGCCGAGCACCCAGAACTGGAGGGCCTCACCGGTGGAGGTGGTGGAGGCCGCCGCGGCCAGAGCGCCGCTCATCACAGCACCCCCTGCTGCGTGTGCTCCTCGTCCCCGGCAGCCTGGTCGGACGGGGTCTCCCCCTCCGCGACTTGGCGCGTCGTCCCGGGTGCGGCCTCCGTCACCAGGCCCCGGTAGTAGTCCTGCTCGTCCATGCCGGGGTAGATGACGTGCGGGCTGTCGACCATGCCCTCCTCCAGGCCCGCGAGCAGCTCCTCCTTGGTGTAGATGAGCGATTCGCGGCTCCGGTCGGCGAGCTCGTACTCATTGGTCATGGTCAGCGCCCGGGTGGGGCACGCCTCGACGCACAGGCCGCACAGGATGCAGCGCAGATAGTTGATCTGGTAGACGCGGCCGTAGCGCTCCCCCGGGGAGTAGCGCTCCTCGTCGGTGTTGTCCGCGCCCTCCACATAGATCGCGTCGGCCGGGCAGGCCCAGGCGCACAGCTCGCAGCCGATGCACTTCTCCAGCCCGTCCGGATGCCGGTTGAGCTGGTGGCGTCCATGGAAGCGGGGCGCGGTGGGCTTCTTCTCCTCCGGGTACTGCTCGGTGAGCCGCTTTTTGAACATGGCCTTGAAGGTCACGCCGAAGCCGGCCACCGGGTTCTGGAAGTCAGGCACCGTCGGCCTCCTTTCCGTCACTGACAGTGTCGGGGCCGCCACTGACAATCAACTCGCGCTCCTGGCGCGGACGTCGGCGGGGTACGGGCGGCGGGGTCTGGCCGGGCAGCGGCGGGACCGGGTATCCGCCCGCCATCGGGTCGAAGGCGGGCTCGGGCCCCTCCTCCGCTCCGGCCTCGGTCTTCGCCGCCTCGCGGTCGCGGAAGACGTCCACGACGAAGGACAGCAGCAGCAGCGCGATGACCGCGCCGCCGACGTACAGCACGATGTCCTGGTAGTCGTAGTTCTCGTTGCGCAGCGCCCGGACGGTGGCGACCAGCATCAGCCAGACCATCGAGATCGGGATGAGCACCTTCCAGCCCAGCTTCATGAACTGGTCGTAGCGGACGCGCGGCAGCGAGGCGCGGATCCACATGAAGGCGAACAGCAGCGAGACGACCTTGGCGAGGAACCACAGCAGCGGCCACCAGCCGTGGTTGGCGCCCGCCCAGAAGGTGCTGATGGGCCAGGGCGCCCGCCAGCCGCCGAGGAAGAGGGTGACGGCGACCATCGAGACGGTGACCATGTTGATGTACTCGGCGAGCATGAACAGCGCGAACTTGATCGACGAGTACTCGGTGTTGAAGCCGCCGACCAGATCGCCCTCGGACTCCGGCATGTCGAACGGCGCCCGGTTGGTCTCACCGACCATCGAGACGATGTAGATGAGGAACGAGACCGGCAGCAGCACCGCGTACCAGCGGTCGTGCTGCGAGGCGACGATCTGCGAGGTCGACATCGATCCGGAGTAGAGGAACACCGCCGCGAAGGACAGGCCCATCGCGATCTCGTAGCTGATCATCTGGGCGCAGGAGCGCAGGCCCCCCAGGAGCGGATACGTCGACCCGGAGGACCAGCCCGCCAGCACGATGCCGTAGATGCCGACCGAGGCGGTGGCGAGGATGTAGAGGACGGCGATCGGCAGATCGGTCAGCTGCATCGCGGTGCGATGGCCGAAGACCGAGACCTCGCCGCCCGACGGGCCGAACGGGATCACCGCGACCGCCATGAAGGCCGGGATGGCGGCGACGATCGGCGCCAGGATGTAGACCACCTTGTCCGCGCCCTTGACGACCACGTCCTCCTTGAGCATCAGCTTCACGCCGTCCGCGAGGGACTGCAGCATGCCCCAGGGGCCGTGCCGGTTGGGGCCGATGCGCAGCTGCATCCAGCCGAGCACCTTGCGCTCCATGACGATGGAGATGAGCACCGTCAGCATCAGGAAGGCAAAGCAGAAGACGGCCTTGATCAGGATCAGCCACCACGGGTCGCGGCCGAACATCGACAGGTCCTCTGCGGCGAGATCCGCGGCGAGATACCTCATGCCGTCACCTCCGTCGCGGGGGCAGTGATCGTGACGACGTCACCGGGGCGGGCTCCCAGGTCGCGGTGGACGCCGCCGCCCGTGGAGGCCATCGGCAGCCAGACCACCCGGTCGGGCATCGGCGTGACGCTCAGGGGCAGGTGGACGGAGCCGGCCGGGCCGGTGACGCGGACCGTCTGACCGTCCCGCACCCCCGCCTCCTCGGCCGTCGTCGCCGAGAGCCGGGCCACGGCCGCGTGGCGGGTCCCCGCCAGCGCCGGGTCGCCCTCCTGGAGCCGGCCCTGGTCGAGCAGCAGCCGGTGGCCCGCGAGCACGGCCTCGCCCTCGGTGGGCCGGGGCAACGGGCCGCCCGTCTCCAGCGGGGCGGTGGAACGCGGGCCCTGCCAGGTGCCGAGCCGGGTCAGCTCGGCGCGTACGGCCTCGACGTCCGGCAGCGCCAGATCCGTGTCGAGCGCGTCGGCCAGCATGTGCAGCACCCGGGCGTCGGGGAGGGTATGCCGGCGGGTCATCTGGTCGGGTTTGAGCGCGGCCTCGAACGGCCGGGCCCGCCCCTCCCAATTGAGGAAGGTGCCGGACTTCTCGACGACCGCCGCGACCGGCAGCACCACATCCGCCCGCTCGGTGACCTCGGAGGGCCGCTGCTCCAGGCTGAGGACGAAGCCGACCGCCTCCAGCGCTTCGAGGGCCCGTGCCGGATCGGGCAGATCGGCGACCTCGACCCCCGCGACCAGCAGCGCGCCGAGCCCTCCGACCGCCGCGGCCTCGATGATCTGGCCGATGTCCCGGCCCACCTGGTGCGGCAGTTCGGCGACGCCCCACACGGTGGCGGTCTCCTCCCGGGCCCGCGGATCGTGGGCCGGGCGGCCGCCGGGCAGCAGCCCCGGAAGCGCACCGGCCTCGATGGCGCCCCGCTCCCCGGCCCGGCGCGGGATCCACGCGAGCGTGGCCCCGGTGGCCGCCGCGGCCCGTACCGCCGCGGTCAGCGCGCCCGCCACGGAAGCGAGCCGCTCGCCCACGACGATCACCGCGCCATCGATGCGCAGTGCCTCGGCGGCCCGCTCCCCGTCCTCGTCCAGCCCCGTACGGCCCGCGATCGCGTCCAGCCATTCGGTCTCGGTGCCGGGGGCGGCCGGCAGCAGCGTGCCGCCCGCCTTCTCCAGGCCCCGGGTGGCGTGGGTGGCGAGCGAGAAGGTGCGCTGGCCGTGCTTGCGGTGTGCCTTGCGCAGCCGCAGGAAGACGCCGGGCGCCTCCTCCTCGGCCTCGAAGCCCACCAGCAGGACGGCCGGCGCCTTCTCCAGCGTGGCGTAGGTCAGTCCGCTGCCGTCCAGATCACGGCCCCGGCCTGCGATATGGGCGGCCAGGAAGTCGGCCTCCTCCTCGCTGTACGTCCGGGCGCGGAAGTCGATGTCGTTGGTGTCCAGGGCGATCCGGGCGAACTTCGCGTACGCGTACGCGTCCTCGACGGTCAGCCGGCCGCCGGTCAGCACCCCGGTGCGGCCGCGCGCGGTGGCAAGACCCTCGGCCGCCGCCGCGAGCGCCTCGGGCCAGCTCGCCGGCTCCAGCTTCCCCGTCTCGCGGTCGCGCACCAGTGGGGTGGCGAGCCGGTCCGGAAGCTGGGCGTAGCGGAAGCCGAAACGGCCCTTGTCGCAGATCCACTCCTCGTTGACCTCGGGGTCGTCCGCCGCCAGCCGCCGCATCACCTTGCCGCGCCGGTGGTCGGTGCGGGTCGCGCAGCCGCTCGCGCAGTGCTCGCACACGCTCGGCGAGGAGACCAGGTCGAAGGGGCGGGAGCGGAACCGGTACGCCGCCGACGTCAGCGCGCCCACCGGGCAGATCTGGATGGTGTTGCCCGAGAAGTACGACTCGAACGGATCGCCCTCGCCCGTGCCGACCTGCTGGAGCGCGCCACGCTCCAGCAGCTCGATCATCGGGTCGCCCGCGATCTGGTTGGAGAAGCGGGTGCAGCGCGCGCACAGCACACAGCGCTCGCGGTCCAGCAGCACCTGAGCCGAGATCGGGACGGGCTTGGGGAACGTCCGCTTGTGGCCCTCGAAGCGGCTGTCGGACCGTCCGGCGCTCATCGCCTGGTTCTGCAGCGGGCATTCACCGCCCTTGTCGCAGACCGGGCAGTCCAGCGGGTGGTTGATCAGCAGCAGCTCCATCACCCCGCGCTGCGCCTTCTCGGCGACCGGCGAGGTGAGCTGCGTCCTGACCACCATCCCGTCGGTGCAGGTGATGGTGCACGAGGCCATCGGCTTGCGCTGGCCCTCCACCTCGACGATGCACTGGCGGCAGGCGCCGACGGGGTCGAGGAGCGGATGGTCGCAGAAGCGCGGAATCTCGATGCCGAGCAGTTCGGCGGCGCGGATGACCAGCGTCCCCTTGGGGACGGAGATCTCGATTCCGTCGATGGTCACGGAGACCAGATCTTCGCGCGGCACCGCCGCCTCCCCGCCTCCCGAGGGTGCATTGGTGGTCACGGTCATGCGTTCACCCCCAGATGAGTGGAGCGCGGCTCGTCGGCCCAGACGGTGGAGTTGGCCGGGTCGAAGGGACAGCCTCCGCCGGTGATGTGCTGCTCGTACTCCTCCCGGAAGTACTTCAGCGAGGAGAAGATGGGGCTGGCCGCGCCGTCGCCCAGCGCGCAGAAGGACTTGCCGTTGATGATGTCGGCGATGTCGGCCAGCTTGTCGAGGTCCTCCATGCGGCCCTTGCCGGCCTCGAGGTCGCGCAACAGCTGAACCAGCCAGTACGTGCCCTCGCGGCAGGGTGTGCACTTGCCGCAGGACTCATGCGCGTAGAACTCGGTCCAGCGGGTCACGGCCCGCACCACACAGGTCGTCTCGTCGAAGCACTGGAGCGCCTTGGTGCCCAGCATCGAACCGGCCGCGCCCACGCCCTCGTAGTCCAGCGGGACATCGAGGTGCTCATCGGTGAGCAGCGGGGTGGACGAGCCGCCCGGCGTCCAGAACTTCAGCCGGTGGCCGGGGCGGATCCCGCCGCTCATGTCGAGCAGCTGACGCAGGGTGATGCCGAGCGGGCCCTCGTACTGCCCTGGGTTGGCCACATGGCCGGACAGCGAGTAGAGCGTGAAGCCCGGGGACTTCTCGCTGCCCATCGAACGGAACCATTCCTTGCCCTTGTTGAGGATCGCG
This sequence comes from Streptomyces sp. NPDC005393, assembly GCF_040606675.1. Lineage (NCBI taxonomy): Bacteria > Bacillati > Actinomycetota > Actinomycetes > Kitasatosporales > Streptomycetaceae > Streptomyces > Streptomyces sp. NPDC005393. The sequence goes on from NZ_JBEXFG010000013.1 coordinate 134,692, forward strand.
GGAACCGACGCGATGGACTCGACGTTATTGACAACAGTGGGGCAGGCGTAGAGGCCGGCGACCGCCGGGAAGGGAGGCCTGAGCCTCGGCTGTCCGCGGCGCCCCTCCAGCGAGTCCAGCAGTGCGGTCTCCTCACCACAGATGTACGCGCCGGCACCGGCGTGCACCGTGATGTCGAGACCGGGAAGACCCTCCCGCCCGAGCTTCTGCCGGCGGCGGGTGGCCGTGCCGAGATAGCCCGCCTCGTACGCCTCGCGTACGGCCTCGTGCAGCCGCCGTAGTACGGGGACGACCTCGCCGCGCAGATAGATGAAGGCGTGCTCGGAGCGGATGGCGTGGCAGGCGATCACCATGCCCTCGATGAGGGCGTGCGGATTGGCGTAGAGAAGGGGGATGTCCTTGCAGGTTCCCGGTTCGGACTCATCGGCGTTGACGACGAGATAGTGCGGCTTGCCGTCACCCTGCGGAATGAACTGCCACTTCATTCCGGTGGGGAAGCCCGCGCCGCCGCGTCCGCGCAGTCCGGCGTCCTTCACCAGCGCGATCACATCGTCGGGGTCCATGGCGAGCGCCTTGCGCATGCCCTCATAGCCCTCGTGGCGCAGATAGGTGCGCAGCGTCCAGGAGTTCGGCTGATCCCAGAACGCGGAGAGCACGGGTGCCAGCAGCTTCTCGGGGCTGTGCTCGCCCCGCTCGGTTGTCACGGTCATCACTCCCCCTCCTCGGCGATCGGACCGGCCGGGTGGTGCGGATCGGAGGCGGAGGTCCGCTGCGGCGCGTCATGCGAGCTCGGATGCGTCGGCGGCGACTCGTCCTGCGGGGCGCCCGCGGACCGCGGCGAGACGACCCGGCCCGGCGCCGCCTCCCCCTTGGCCAGCCGCAGCCCGACGAGTGAGGCGGGACCGGCGGAGCCGCCCGCCTCGACCGCGCCCGGACGGGTGTCGGGGAAGCCGGCGAGGATCCGGGCGGTCTCCTTATAGGTGCACAGCGGCGCGCCCCGGGTCGGCTCGACGGTCCGGCCCGCCCTCAGATCGTCGACCAGCCGCTTGGCGGACTCGACGGTCTGGTTGTCGAAGAACTCCCAGTTGACCATCACCACGGGCGCGAAGTCGCAGGCCGCGTTGCACTCGATGTGCTCCAGGGTGACCTTGCCGTCCTCGGTGGTCTCCCCGTTGCCGAGCTCCAGATGCTGCTGCAAGGCCTCGAAGATCGCGTCGCCGCCCATGACGGCGCACAGGGTGTTGGTGCACACCCCCACCTGGTAGTCGCCGGAGGGCTTCCGCCGGTACATCGTGTAGAAGGTGGTGACGGCGGTGACCTCGGCGGTGGTCAGCTTCAGCATCTCGGCGCAGAACCGGACGCCGGTGCGGGTGACATGGCCCTCCTCGGACTGCACCAGATGCAGCAGCGGCAGCAGCGCGCTGCGGCTGTCCGGGTAGCGGGCGATCACCTCCCGGGCATCCGCCTCGAGCCGGGTCCGTACCTCGGCCGGGTAGTCGGGAACCGGCATCTGCGGCATCCCCAGCTGTACGTCACTCACCGTGCCTCACTGTTCCCTTCTCCGCCCGCGCGGCGCAGAGGTGCGGCCATCGTCGTCTGCGGCCCAGCGGCCGCGCGTCCGTCGGTCACCGGTCGACGCCTCCCATCACGGGGTCGATGGACGCCACCGCGACGATCACGTCGGCGACCTGGCCGCCTTCGCACATCGCCGCCACGGCCTGCAGATTGGTGAACGACGGATCGCGGAAGTGGACGCGGTACGGGCGGGTGCCGCCGTCGCTGACCATATGGGCGCCCAGTTCGCCCCTGGGCGACTCAACCGCCGCGTACACCTGTCCGGGCGGGACCCGGAACCCCTCGGTCACCAGCTTGAAGTGGTGGATCAGGGCCTCCATCGAGGTGCCCATGATCTTCTTGATGTGGTCGAGGGAGTTGCCGAGGCCGTCCGGTCCGAGCGCGAGCTGCGCGGGCCAGGCGATCTTCTTGTCCGCGACCATCACCGGGCCCGGCTCCAGCCGGTCCAGGCACTGCTCGACGATCCGCAGCGACTGGCGCATCTCCTCCAGCCGGATCAGGAAGCGGCCGTAGGCGTCGCAGGTGTCGGCGGTCGGCACCTCGAAGTCATAGGTCTCATAGCCGCAGTACGGCTCGGCCTTGCGCAGATCGTGCGGCAGCCCGGTGGCGCGCAGTATCGGGCCGGTCACGCCGAGCGCCATACAGCCGGCCAGGTCGAGATAGCCGACGTTCTGCAGGCGGGCCTTGAAGACCGGGTTTCCGGTCGCGAGCTTGTCGTACTCGACCATGTTCTTACGCATCTTCTTCAGGAAGGCGCGGATCTGGTCGACCGCCCCCGGCGGAAGGTCCTGCACCAGGCCGCCGGGCCGGATGTACGCATGGTTCATCCGCAACCCGGTGATCAGCTCGAAGAGGTCCAGCACCAGCTCGCGGTCGCGGAAGCCGTAGATCATGACGGTGGTCGCACCGAGCTCCATACCGCCGGTGGCGATGGCCACCAGATGCGAGGAGAGCCGGTTGAGCTCCATCAGCAGCACGCGGATGACCGTCGCCCGGTCCGGGATCTGGTCCTCGATGCCGAGCAGCTTCTCGACGCCCAGGCAGTACGCCGCCTCGTTGTAGAAGGGCGTCAGATAGTCCATGCGCGTCACAAAGGTGGTGCCCTGCGTCCAGTTCCGGAATTCGAGGTTCTTCTCGATTCCGGTGTGGAGGTAACCGATTCCGCAGCGGGCCTCGGTGACCGTCTCGCCGTCGATCTCCAGGATCAGCCGGAGCACCCCATGGGTGGAGGGGTGCTGCGGACCCATGTTGACGATGATCCGCTCGTCGTCGGCCTTCGCCGTCGCGGCCACGACCTCGTCCCAGTCGCCGCCGGTGACGGTGTAGACGGTGCCCTCGGTCGTCTCGCGCGCGGAGGCCGGAGGCGTTGCGTGAGTGGCAGACATCAGCTGTACGACCTCCGCTGGTCCGGAGCCGGGATCTGGGCGCCCTTGTACTCGACGGGGATGCCGCCGAGGGGGTAGTCCTTGCGCTGGGGGAAGCCCTGCCAGTCGTCGGGCATCATGATCCGCGTCAGCGCGGGATGACCGTCGAAGATCAGGCCGAAGAAGTCGTAGGTCTCGCGCTCATGCCAGTCGTTGGCCGGATAGACGTCGACGATCGACGGGATGTGCGGATCGCTGTCGGGAGCGCTCACCTCCAGCCGCAGCACCCGGTTATGGGTGATCGACCGCAGGTGGTAGACGGCATGTAGCTCACGGCCCTTGTCGCCGGGGAAGTGGACGCCGCTGACGCCCGTGCACAGCTCGAAGCGGAGCGCCGGGTCGTCGCGGAGCGTCCGGGCGACCCGCGGAAGATGCTCGCGCGCGATGTGGAAGGTCAGCTCACCGCGGTCCACGACGGTCTTCTCGATCGCGTTCTCGGGGAGCAGCGACTGCTCCTCCAGCGCGCCCTCGAGCTCGTCGGCGACTTCGTCGAACCAGCCCCCGTACGGCCGGGTGGCCTGGCCGGGCAGCCGCACGGGACGCACCAGACCGCCGTAGCCGGTGGTGTCGCCGCCGTTGTTGGCGCCGAACATGCCTCGCTGGACGCGGATGGGCTCGCCCTGGTCACCGCGCCGGCCGGGGAGGTTCTCGGCGTTGAGGTCCTTGTCGGGGTTGACCCCGTTGGCACCGGGTACGTCGCTCACCTCAGCAGCCCCTTCATCTCGATAAGCGGGAGCGCCTTCAGCGCCGCTTCCTCTGCCTCACGGGCCGCGCGGTCGCGGTTCACGCCGAGCTTCTCCTCGCGGATCTTCTGGTGCAGTTTGAGGATCGCGTCGATGAGCATCTCGGGGCGCGGCGGGCAGCCGGGCAGATAGATGTCCACCGGCACGATGTGATCGACGCCCTGCACGATCGCGTAGTTGTTGAACATGCCTCCGGAGGAGGCGCACACGCCCATCGAGATGACCCATTTCGGGTTCGGCATCTGGTCGTAGACCTGGCGCAGCACCGGGGCCATCTTCTGGCTGACCCGCCCGGCGACGATCATCAGATCGGCCTGGCGGGGCGAGCCCCGGAAGACCTCCATGCCGAAGCGGGCGAGGTCATAGCGCCCGGCGCCGGTGGTCATCATCTCGATGGCGCAGCAGGCCAGCCCGAAGGTGGCCGGGAAGACGGAGGACTTACGGGCCAGCCCCGCGGCCTGTTCCACGGTGGTCAGCAGGAAGCCGCTCGGCAGCTTCTCCTCGATACCCATGCGATGTTTCCCCTATCTCCTCTGGCTCCCTCTAGTCCCACTCCAGGCCGCCGCGCCGCCAGACGTAGGCGTAGGCGACGAAGACGGTGAGCACGAAGAGGAGCATCTCCACGAGCCCGAAGAGCCCCAGGGCGTCGAAGGTGACGGCCCAGGGGTAGAGGAAGACGATCTCGATGTCGAAGACGATGAAGAGCATCGCCGTCAGGTAGTACTTGATGGGGAAGCGCCCACCGCCGGCCGGATGCGGAGTCGGCTCGACGCCGCACTCATAGGCTTCGAGCTTGGCCCGGTTGTAGCGCTTGGGGCCGATGATCGCGGCCATGAACACCGAGAAGATCGCAAAACCTGCCCCGAGGGCTCCCAGTACGAGGATGGGCGCGTATGCGTTCACCGTCCTCGCTCCCTTCAGTCGACGATGACTGGTTGGCGGATCGCACGGATGTGCTGTCGCCTCACGAAGATCGTGCTCATGTGAGGCAGTTCACAAGCCCGTTTCGCCTGCATCCTATGCCCGTCGGTCTGTGATCTGCGACACGGGGTACGACAACGCCTTTGTGATCTCCACCACCTGACGAAGGATCATGAAGTCGGATGAGCGGTGATCTAGCACTCGAAGCATCCGAACGGTCACGAGAGGTGACATTCAAGGACGTCGTCACAGGTGAGCGTGTTGCGCTCTTACCAAGATATGGTACATACATGCAAATTTGCGATGGACGTCGTCAGCTGGTAGCTGATCGCCATCCGCATGGGTGACGCGTGTATCGACACCTCTCGGCCACCCCTCCCCCACTTCTTGATCACCGGCTCGCGCATCCGTTCACGAGGGGGCCGGAGCGAGTGAGGTATCCCACCCCGCCACCCGTTGTGCATCTCAATTTGATGGGAAGCATTGGTGTGCGGGCCGCATCGGTGGTAGGCCGCCCGTAGGTACCGCACGGTCACCAAATGCCATGCGTATGGACTTGATCGAGAAAGTCGGACATGGCGGCGGGGCGTGCGATGGAGATCATTTAGAGGCCATGCTGGTCGCGTGCATGCCAAATGTGACGCACGCCACTCTTCTTGATCCGGGCCTTTGGGCCCTGATAGCCAGTGACCTATGTCCCCAGTCGCACACATACCCAGCCACCGGAAGCCTCGCCGGGCCGCGTCCACGCGTGCACTCCGCGCGGGGATGACCGGTGGCATCCTCACCCTCGCGGTGGCCGGTGCCGCCGTGCCCGCCTCCGCCACCGAGTCGTCCGCCGCCGAATCGACCCTGGAGATGCCGACCGTCAGCGCCACACTGGCGAGCACGGCCGCCCAGACCGTCGACGCCACGCAGCAGGCCGCGTCGGACTACGAGCTCCAGGCTCAGCAGGACCAGGCGGCCGCCCACGCGAAGACCGCCGCCAAGAAGGCCAAGGCGGAGGCCGACCTCAAGGCGAAGGAGGCCAGGGAGGCGGCGCGCAAGGCCGCCGCCAAGCGTGCGGCCGAGGCCAAGGCCGAGAAGGCGTCCCGCTCCGCCGAGCGCACCACGCTCTCCACCACCAGCGCCACCACCAGCGTCTCCAACGCCACCGGCAACGCCGCGACCCTGATCGGCTTCCTGAAGGCGCAGCTGGGCAAGGCCTATGTGCTCGGCTCCAGCGGCCCATCTTCGTACGACTGCTCCGGTCTGACCCAGGCCGCCTTCAAGCAGGTCGGTGTCGACCTGCCGCGGGTCTCGCAGGACCAGTCCAGCGCCGGCACCCCGGTGTCGCTGGACTCGCTGCAGCCGGGCGACCTGCTCTACTGGGGCAGCGCGGGCAGCGCGTACCACGTCGGCGTCTACATCGGCGACGGCAAGTTCATCGGCGCGCAGAACCCGAGCACCGGGATCGTCGAGCGCCCGCTCGACTACGACATGCCCACCGGGGCCGTGCGCGTCCTGTAAGCCGCCTCAAGTCCGCCGCGGCCATGGGGCCGTCGTTCCTCTCTCGGGACGGCGGCCCTGCGCCGCTACGCCTCCGCGTACACCTTCTGCATGAACTCGGCGATCTGCTGCTCGGAGAGCTCGGCGAGATGACGGGCCAGATCGGCCTCGGTGATCATGCCCACGAGCCGCTTGTTCTTGTCGATCACCGGCAGCCTGCGGATCTTGTGCGTTTCCATCTCCCGCAGCACCTCGGTGACGTCCGCGTCCGCGCTGATCCAGCGCGGGGTGCCCTGGGCCAGCTCCCCTGCCGTCGTCCGGGACGGATCGCGGCCGACCGCGACACAGTCGACGACGATGTCGCGGTCGGTGAGTATGCCGCACAGCCGTTCCTGGCTGTCGCTGATCGGCAGAGCGCCCACGCCCAGATCGCGCATCAGCTGCGCCGCGCGCTCCAGCGTTTCGTTCTCCGAAATCCACTGAACGCCCGCGTGCATGATGTCTGCTGCCTTCGTCATGGTGTACCTCCTGACGGCCCACCGGCGGCGGCACCGGCCCGCGGGCCCGATCGCGTACCCCCTCCTTCTCATTGTCACCATCGCGCGGATGCGCGCGACCGCCCGCCGTGAGCCCCAGCGGCGGCTGTCAGTGGCCGGTGCCAGACTGGGAAATGCCCGGGGGAAACCGCCGTGGAGCCCGCAGCAGCGCGGAACCCTGCCCTCCGGCGCCCGACCGTTGAAGGAGCCGCCATGCTCACCACCGATTACGTCCCCGGCGCGCCCAACTGGCTGGATCTCGGCGCCCCCGACATCGAAGCGGCCGCGGCGTTCTACAGCGGCCTGCTGGGCTGGACCTTCGAGTCGGCCGGCCCCGAGGCGGGCGGATACGGCTTCTTCAAGCGGGACCGCAAGACCGTCGCCGCCGTCGGTCCCCTCACCGAGCAGGGCGCGCGGGCGGCCTGGACGCCGTACTTCCACACCCCGGACGCGGAGGCGGCCGCGAAGACCGTCGAGCGGGCGGGCGGCACCGTGCGGCTCGCGCCCTTCGATGTCTTCGACGAGGGGCGGATGGCCCAGTTCACCGACCCCGGCGGCGCTCGCTTCGCCGTCTGGCAGCCCGGTAAGACGGCGGGCCTCGAGGTGGTCAATGAGCCCGGCTCGCTGTGCTGGACCGAGCTGCACTCCCCCGACCCCGCCGCGGCCCGCGACTTCTACCGCACGGTCTTCGGCTGGGACATGGAGGAGATGTCCTTCCCGGGCGGGACGTACACGGTGCTGTCCACCGCCGGCTCAGGCAAGGACGGTTCCTTCGGCGGCATCGCCCAGCTCCAGGAGGGCCACTCCACACCGCCGCAGTGGCTGCCGTACTTCGAGGTGGCGGACTGCGATCGGGTGGTCGCCAAGGGGCAGGAGCTGGGCGGATCGGTGCTGATGCCGGCGATGTCGGCGGAGGGGATCGGCCGGATGGCATGGCTGACGGACGTGGGCGGGGCGCCGTTCGGCGTCATCACGAGCGCGGGCCCGGAGGCGTAGCGCCGACGTGGTTGCGCCCGGGGCGCGAGCCCCGGGGCGTACCGCGGGTGCGCGGCGCGGGTGCGCGGCGCCATAAGAGCGCGGATGGTTGACCGCTCATCAAGGCGGGTGGCGCGGCGTGCGCCGGGCGTGCGCCGGTCCAATCCCTTGGGTGACCGAAAG
>NZ_JBEXFG010000014.1:0-6263 GCF_040606675.1 Streptomyces sp. NPDC005393
CGGTGCTCGAACACCGACCGCGTCGCCACCAACGACCACCCCACCTCAGCAGCCGACACCCCAGAACCCCCGACCACACACGCCGCCAACGCCGCGGCCTGCCCCCGCAACGCCTCCACACTCCGCCCCGACACCACCCACGGCACCACCCCGGCAGCCTCCCCGGACACCCGCTCCGCCTGCTCACCGGCCTCAGGCCCCTGCTCCAGGATGAGATGCGCGTTCGTACCGGAGATACCGAAGGAGGACACCGCCGCTCGACGGGGGCGCTCCAGCTCGGGCCACTCGACGGGCTCGGTCAGCAGCCGCACCCCGCTGCCGTCCCAGTCGATATGCGGGGTCGGCTCATCGAGGTGCAGATTGGCGGGCAGCCGCGCATGCTGAAGCGCCATCACCATCTTGATGACGCCCGCCACTCCCGCTGCCGCGTGGGTGTGGCCGATGTTGGACTTCAGCGAGCCAAGTAGCAGTGGCCGATCGGCGGGCCGGTCCTGACCGTAGGTGGCGATCAGCGCCTCGGCCTCGATCGGGTCGCCCAGCTTCGTGCCGGTGCCATGGGCCTCCACCGCGTCCACATCACCCGGCGACAGTCCGGCGCTTGCCAATGCCTGGCCGATGACCCGTTCCTGGGCGACATCATTGGGGGCGGTCAGCCCGTTGCTGGCGCCGTCCTGGTTGATCGCCGAGCCCCGGATCACCGCCAGCACCCGATGGCCATGGCGCAGCGCGTCCGACAACCGCTCCAGCACCACCAGGCCGACGCCTTCGGAGAAGCCGGTGCCGTCCGCGGCGGCGGCGAAGGACTTGCACCGGCCGTCCGGGGCCAGCGCGCGCTGCCGGGAGAACTCGGTGAACATGATGGGTGTGGCGAGCGAGGTGACGCCGCCTCCCAGCGCCAGGGTGCACTCCCCCTGGCGTAGGGCCTGGCAAGCCAGATGCATCGCCACCAGCGACGCCGAGCATGCGGTGTCCACCGTGACCGCCGGCCCCTCCAGTCCGAAGGTGTAGGCCACCCGGCCCGAGATCACGCTGGTGAGGCTGCCCGTGGTGGCGTATCCCTCGAATCCCTCGGGAATGCGCGGCGCCCGCGACAGATAGTCCTGGCTGGACACACCCGCGTAGACGCCGGTTCGGGTTCCCTTGAGCGACTGGGGGTCGATTCCGGCACGCTCCAACGCCTCCCAGGCGATTTCCAGCACGAGCCGCTGCTGTGGGTCCATGGCGAGCGCTTCCCGGGGGCTGATGCCGAAGAACGCGGCGTCGAATCGGTCGGCCTCGACGAATCCCCCGTGACGCACACAGCTGGTGCCGTAGTGGTCCGGGTCGGGGTGGTAAAGGCTCTCAAGATCCCAGCCACGATCCGTGGGGAAATCCCCGATCGCATCGACACCGGAGACAAGCAGTTCCCACAGCTCCTCGGGGGACGTCACCCCGCCGGGAAAACGGCAGGCCATGCCCACCACGGCCACCGGCTCCTGGGAACGCTCCTCCACCTCACGCAAGCGCAGACGCGTATCGTGCAGATCGGCGGAAACACGCTTGAGATATTCGACCAGCTTCTCTTCGTTCGCCATGAGGGGTCACCCGGCCTTCAGCGATTGTCGCGCCCGGCACATTCAGGACACACCAAGCTCGTTGTCAATAAAGTCAAGAACCTGATCCGCGGACGCGGACTCCAGCCTTTCCGCCGCGCTCATCTCAGCCGTCGGCCTCTGCGTTGTCTTCAGCTGTTCCGGCGGGGCGCTGCGTGGGGCGGGCACAGCGCCCTCGGGGGAAAGCCGCCGCACAAGGTGGCTCGCGACGCCGTGCGGGGTCGGACATCTGAAGATGAGGGCCGCGGGAAGCCGCAGCCCCGTGGCGGCCGCGAGGCGGTCGCGCAGCTCAACGGCGGTCAGGGACTCAAAGCCCAGCTCCTTGAAGCTCGCGTCGGCGTGCACCGCATCGGCGTCGGTGTGCCCCAGCACCGTGGCGGCGTGGTCACGGACCAGACCGAGCACCGTGCGATACCGGTCGGCCGCCGACAGCCCCGCCAGCCGGCCGGCCCAGTCCATGGACCGTGCCCCGGCGGCGGTCGCGGTACGTCGCCGTACGCCCACGCCACCGCTCGCGGTACGTCGCCGTACGCCCACGCCACCGCTGGGGGTGGCGGCGCCGTGTGTGTCCACGGCTCGGAGCCGGTCGGCTCCGGCCTGGCGCATCACCAGCGAATCGATCGTCAGCACCGGGGCGCCCACGGCGTCGGCGACGACGACGCGCAGCTCGCGCTCGCCCTCCGTGGCCTGCGGCTGAGGAGTGAGCCGGACCCGTACGGTGGTCGCCTCGGCCGCCCACAACGACACGCCGCTCACGGTGAACGGCAGCCATATCCGCTCGCCTGCCGCCCCCGCCGCGGCGTCGGAGCCGGAGTTGTCGGTCAGCGGTGTCAGCAGCGTCGGATGCAGCACGGCGTCCAGCAGCGCCGGGTGGATCCCGAAGCCGCTCCGCTCCCCCGCGGCCTTCGGCAGGGCCACTTGGGCCAGCACATCGGTGCCGTCCCGCCACACCGCCCGCAGCCCCTGGTACGCCGGCCCGTAGGCGTACCCCGAGGCGGCGATCCGGTCGTAGAATCCATCCGTGTCGACCGGCTGCGCGCCCGCCGGAGGCCATATCCCGGACAGCTCTTCCATTCGGCCGTCCGGTACGGCTGGGCCGAGTACACCCACGGCGTGGCACACCCAGTCCGCATCCGCGCCGGAGCGAATGTTCTTGTCGGGACGGGAGTACACCCCCACATCGCGCCGTCCGTCGGCGGTGGCAGAGCCGACCACGACCTGAACGTGAAGCCCGCCCGACGCGGGCAGCACCAGCGGCAGCCGCAGCGCGAGCTCCTCCACCTCCTCGCAGCCGACCTCGTCAGCCGCCCGCACCACCCACTCCATCAGCGCGGCGCCGGGCACCAGTGGGACACCCGCCACCACATGCTCACTCAGCCACGGATGAGTCTGCGCCGAGAGCCGGCCCGTCAGCACATGGCTGCTTCCGTCGGCGAGCTGCACCGCGGCGCCCAGCAGCGGATGTCCGGCGGAGGCGAGGCCGAGGTCGGCGGGGTCGCCGCCACGGCCGCTGGGCGTGTCCAGCCAGTACCGTTCGCGCTGGAACGCATAGGTGGGCAGCTCGACCGTGCGGGGTGGCGGACCGGCCGGGAACACGGCGGTCCAGTCGACGTCAACGCCGGCGATGAACGCCTGGGCCACCGATCGCGTCAGCTGGCCCGGGTCCCCGTGGTCGCGCCGCAGTGTGGGCACCGCGACGGCGCCGATCTCGACCTCTTCGAAGGTCTCCCGCATTCCCATGGTCAGCACGGGGTGGGTGCTGACCTCGATGAACACCCGGTGGCCATCGGCCAGCAGCGCATGGACGGCGTCCGCGAACCGCACCTGCTCCCGCAGATTGCGCACCCAGTACGCGGTGTCGAGAAGTGCGGTGTCGGCCCGGCCACCGGTCACGGTGGAGTAGAACGCCACGCCCGTCCCGGGCGCCTCGACCGGCTCAATTCCGCCCAGAAGCCGGGTGAGTTCATCGGTGATCCCGTCGATCTGGGGGCTGTGCGAGGCGTAGTCCACCTCGATCATCCGGGCTCGCTCGCCCGCCTCCTGGCACGCCGCCAGGGCGGCGGCCACCTGCTGCGGCGGCCCGGACACCACCGTGGACTGCGGCCCGTTCACCACCGCCACCACGACCGCGCCGGCCCGGTCGCCCAGCCCGGACAGCAGCCCCTCCGCCCGCTCCCGGCTCAGCCCCAGCGAGGCCATGGCTCCGCCACCGGCCAGCCGTCGCAGGGCCTGGCTGCGCAGCGCCACGGTCCTCGCGCCGTCCTCCAACGACAGCACACCCGCCACCACGGCCGCCGCGATCTCGCCCTGACTGTGCCCCACTACCGCCGCGGGACGCACACCGTACTCCGCCCATACAGCGGCCAGCGAGACCATCGCGGCCCAGAGCACCAGCTGCACCACATCCACCCGGCCCAGATCCGCCGCGCTCTCCGCACCGCGCAGCACAGCCGTCAGCGACCAGTCGACGTACGGCGCCAACGCACGCTCGCACTCCGCCACCCGCGCCGCGAACACCGGCGAGGCGTCCAGCAGTCCCGCCCCCATACCGACCCACTGCGAGCCCTGGCCCGGGAACACCAGCACCGGACCGGCGCCGCCCGCCGTGCCCGCGCCGGAGCGCACGACACCGGGGCCCACCACGCCCGGGTGGTTCTCACCGGCCGCCATCGCCCCGACCGCCGCCATCAACTCCACGCGGCCCTCGCCGACCACCACCGCCCGGTGCTCGAACACCGACCGTGTGGTGATCAGCGACCAGCCCACTTCCCCGGGCGCTACATCGTCGTCGGCGGCCACGCGCGCCGCCAGCGCCCGCGCCTGTCCTCGCAATGCCTCCGTGCTCCGCGCGGACAGCACCCATGGCACCGCCCCGTCCATCGCGTCGTCCGGCGATACACGGGGGTCGTGGGGTTTCCGCCCAGGAGCCTGTTCCACGATCAGATGCGCGTTGGTGCCGCTGATGCCGAACGAGGACACGCCCGCGCGGCGGGGACGCCCGTCCCCCGGCCACTGAACCGGCTCGGTCAGCAGCCGCACCGCGCCGTTGCCCCAGTGCACATGCGGGCTCGGCTCATCGATGTGCAGGGAGGCGGGCAGCAGCCCGTGCCGCATCGCCATCACCATCTTGATGACACCCGCCACCCCGGCGGCGGCCTGGGTGTGGCCGATGTTCGACTTGAGCGATCCCAGCCACAGGGGCCGGTCATCGCGCCTCCCCTGCCCGTAGGTGGCGAGCAGAGCCTGTGCCTCGATGGGATCGCCCAGCGTGGTTCCGGTGCCGTGTGCTTCGACGGCGTCGACGTCGGACGGCGAAAGTCCCGCGGCTGCCAGGGCCTGGCGGATCACCCGCTGCTGCGAGGGGCCGTTCGGCGCGGTCAGACCGTTGGAGGCACCGTCCTGGTTGACCGCCGAGCCCTGGATCACCGCCAGCACCCGATGGGCATTGCGCCGGGCGTCCGAGAGTCGCTCCAGGAGCAGCAGGCCGACGCCCTCGCCCCAGCCGGTGCCGTCGGCCGCCGCCGCGAACGGCTTGCACCGCCCGTCGGGCGCCAGCCCGCGCTGCCGTGAGAAGCCGGTGAACATGCCGGGGGCGGCCATCACCGTCACCCCGCCGGCCAGGGCCAGTGTGCACTCCCCCTGCCGGAGCGCCTGAATGGCCAGATGAACGGCCACCAGCGACGACGAGCACGCCGTGTCCACCGACACCGCGGGCCCCTCCAGGCCGAAGGTGAAGGCCACCCGGCCGGACACCACGCTCGGGGTGCCGCCGGTCAGCAGATGCCCGTCGAGCCCCTTCGGCGCCTCGTGCAACCGTGGCCCGTAGTCCTGGGGCGTCACCCCGACGAACACCCCGGTCGGGCTGCCCTTGAGCGTGGCGGAGCGGATGCCCGCGCGCTCGAAGGTCTCCCATGCGGTTTCGAGCAGCAGCCGCTGCTGCGGATCGGTGGCCAGCGCCTCGCGCGGGCTGATCCCGAAGAACTCCGCGTCGAACCGCGCCGCGTCGTACAGGAAGCCGCCCTCGTGGGCGTAGCTGGTGCCCTCGCGATCCGGGTCGGGGTCGAACAGCTCGGCCAGGTCCCAGCCGCGGTCCCTGGGGAACTCCCCCACCGCGTCCACGCCGTCGGCCACCAGCCGCCACAGCGCCTCGGGCGAGTCGACCCCGCCCGGGTAGCGGCAGCTCATGGCCACCACGGCGATCGGATCGTCATCGTCGCCCGGTGTCGCGGCAGATGACGGCGGCAGTGCGGCGGCGGGAGCTGTGTGGGCGCGCAGATGAGCGGCAACGGCCAGTGGCGTCGGATGGTCGAAGGTGAGCGTGGCGGTCAGGGGCAGACCGGTGGCCGAGCTGAGCCGCTCGCTGAGTTCCGTGGCCGCCAGTGAGTCGAAGCCGAGCTCTTTGAAGGTGAGGCTCGGGTCGATGGCGCGCGCGTTGGCGTGTCCGAGGACGACGGCCGCGTTCGTCACCACCGTGTCCAGCGGGTCGCGGCCCCGGTCGGCATCGCTGGGGCCGGCCGGCTGTCTCGGCGCCGGGTCCGCGGTGGCGTCCTCGACCGCCTGCGCGGTCGGGGCCGCCGGGGCCGTGGGGGCCGTGGGGGCCGTGGGGGCCGTGGGGGCCGTGGGGGCCGTGGGGGCCGTGGGGGCCGTGGGGGCCGTGGGGGCCGTGGGGGC
>NZ_JBEXFG010000014.1:6361-141579 GCF_040606675.1 Streptomyces sp. NPDC005393
CGGTGGGGGCCGTGGGGGCCGTGGGGGCCGTGGGGGCCGTGGGGGCCGTGGGGGCCGTGGGGGCCGTGGGGGCCGTGGGGGCCGTGGGGGCCGTGGGCACGAGCGTCGTGTCGGGCCAGTAGCGGTCCCGTTGGAAGGCGTAGGTCGGCAGTGTGACCCGCTCACGGGGGTGCCCGGCGAAGGCCCGCTCCCAGGTGACTGCCGCACCTCGTACATGTGCGTGGGCCATGGCGGAGGCGAACGTGCGCACCTCGGGCCGGTCGCGGCGCAGCGCCGCGAGGGCGACGGGGCATGGCCGCTCGGGGCCCGCACCGTGCCGTACGGCGAAGCATTCGCGGGCCATGGCGGCGAGCAGGGCGTCCGGCCCGAGCTCGACGCATGTGGTGACCCCGGCGTCGCGGAGGGTGTGCACACCGTCCAGGAACCGCACCGCGTTACGCGCGTGTTCGGCCCAGTAGTCCGGTGAGCCGAGCTGCTGTGCGGTGGCGAGCCGACCGGTCACATTGGAGACAAGGGGAATGGCCGGCGGGGCGAAGGTCAGCCCGGCGGCGACAGCGCGCAGTTCGTCGAGCGTGCCGTCCATATGGGGTGAGTGGAAGGCATGGCTGACCTTGAGCAGATGGGCCTTGCGGCCGCGTTCGCGCCAGGCGGCGGTCGCCTCGTGGACGGCATCCCGGTCGCCGGAGATCACGACGGACGACGGTCCATTGACCGCGGCGACACTCAGCCGGCCCTCTCGCCCGGCGAGGAGTTCCGCGGCGTCGTCGGGCGTGGCCTGCCATGCGGCCATCGCACCCTCCGCCGTGACCGACTGCATCAGCCGGCCGCGAGCGGCCACCAGCGTGCAGGCGTCAGGCAGGGTGAGTACTCCCGCCACATGTGCCGCGGCGATCTCACCGACCGAGTGGCCCATGAGGTAGTCGGCCTTCAGCCCCCAGGACTCGACGAGCCGGTAGAGGGCCACCTCGATGGCGAACAGCGCGGGTTGGGTGTACGAGGTCCGGTCGAGCAACCTCGCCAGGGGCGAGGCGGGTTGGGCGAACATGACGTCGCGCAGCGGCTGTTCCAGATGCGGGTCCAGCCGGCCGCACACCTCGTCCAGGGCGTCGGCGAAGGCCGAGTGGGCGGCGTACAGCTCGCGGCCCATGGCGGGGCGCTGGCTGCCCTGACCGCTGAAGAGCAGGGCAAGGCCGCCGTCCGCCACTCTGCCCCGGGTCAGTCCCGGCGCCTCGGTGCCCCGCGCCAGCGCCTCCAGTCCGCTCAGCAGTTCGTCGGTGTCATCGCCGAGGATCACGGCGCGATGGGTGAAGGCGGTCCGGGCGGTGGCGAGGGTGTATCCGACGTCCGCCGGGGCGAGATCGGGGTGGTCCGCCAGATGCTCGCGCAGCCGTCGGGCCTGGGCGCGCAGCGCGTCGGGGCTCTTCGCGGAGACCAGCCAGGGCAGGGCGGGGGGCGGGGGCGCGGATACGGCGTCCGCCACCGGGGTCGCGGGCGCTTCGGCGAGCACCAGATGGCAGTTGGTTCCGCCCATGCCGAAGGAGCTGACACCGGCGAGCAGCGGCCGGTCGGGGCGCGGCCAGGCGGTCAGTTCGTTCTGGACCCGCAGTCCGAGCTCCGCCAGGGGGATCCGCGGGTTCGGCTCGGTGAAGTGGAGGCTGGGCGGGAGCTGTCGGTGCGTGATGCTGAGGGCGGTCTTGAGCAGTCCGACGATGCCGGCGGCGCCTTCCAGGTGGCCGACGTTGGTCTTGGCGGAGCCGACGAGCAGCGGTGTCCCGTCCGTTCGGGCGGTGCCCAGGGCGGCGCCGAGCGCGGCGGCCTCGACGGGATCGCCGACGGGGGTGCCGGTGCCGTGCAGCTCGACGTACTGGACGTCGGCGGGCGAGGTACCGGCCCGCTGATGGGCCAGGCGCAGCACGGCTTCCTGGGCCGCCGGGCTGGGGGCCGTGAGGCCGTCGGTGGCGCCGTCGTTGTTCACGGCGCCGGCGCGGATGACGCAGTACACCGGGTCGCCGTCGCGTACGGCCGCGGCCAGCGGTTTGAGCAGTACGGTGCCGCCTCCCTCGCCGCGTACGAAGCCGTTGGCGCGGGCGTCGAAGGTGTGGCACCGGCCGTCCGGGGAGAGCCCGCCGAACTGGGCGGCGGCGGCCTCCATACTGTCCTCGGTGAGGATCAGGTTGACGCCGCCGGCCAGCGCCAGGGTGCACTCCTCGCGCCGCAGGCTCTCGCAGGCGGTGTGCACGGCCACCAGTGAGGAGGACTGTGCGGTGTCGATGGTGAGGCTCGGGCCGCACAGCCCGTAGCCGTACGAGATCCGGTTGGCGATGATGCTGCGGTGGACTCCGGTCATGGCGTGCCGGGTGGCCACGAGGGGGTCGTGCCGGCGCAGGAGGGTGGCGTACTCGTCCCAGATCGCGCCGATGAACACGCCGGTCGGGGTGTCCTTCAGCGTCTCGGGGCGGATTCCCGCGTCCTCGAAGGCCTCCCAGGCGAGTTCGAGCATCAGCCGTTGCTGGGGGTCCATCGCCACCGCTTCGCGGGGCGAGATGCCGAAGAACCCGGGGTCGAACGTGTCGACCCGGTCCAGGAATCCGCCGGACCAGGCCGGTGCGGGCCGGCCGGGGTCCATAGCCGTGTCGGCCTGGCGACGGTCGGCCGGCATGGTGGTGACGGCGTCTTCACCGTGCCGCAGCAGCCGCCAGAAGGCCGACGGGCTGGATGCGTGGGGGAGGCGGCAGGCCATGCCCACCACGGCGACGGGCTCCGGGGACTGAGGTGTCCGGGTAGGCGTGGCGCTAGCCATCGCACCACGTACGGCGCTGGGAGAACATCTGGATGTCCTTGGTCATGGGCGGCACTCCCGCTCCGGATTGATGATCGGTGCGAGCACGCCGCCCATCGTGGGGCGCGGTTCTAAAGGCAGACCAAATAGGCCACGGCCGGTCACTTTAGAGACGCGTAACCGGAACCCCGGACCATCGCTGAACGGGTGACCCGTTGCGGGCCCTTCATGGCCGACCCGAACTCCGAGCACACAGGAGGAGTGCATGACATCCCCATCACCGGCGCCGCCAGGCGGTACGGTCTCGGACTACTACAGCTCACTGGGGCCGCTCCTGCAGATGGCGTGGGACGACAACTTCCACTTCGGCTACTGGGACGGCCCGTCAGACACCAGTTCGGTCCAGGAGGCCACCGATCGCTTCACCGATCTGCTGATCGAACGGCTGCGCGTGGGGCCGGGAGACCGGGTCCTGGACGCCGGCTGCGGTATCGGTAAGCCCGCACTGCGGGTGGCGTCCGCGACGGGAGCGGATGTCCTGGGCATCACGATCAGCGAGCTCCAGGTCCGGCAGGCGACCGAATCCGCCCGCGTCGAGCAGGTGTCCGACCGGGTGACATTCCGGTACGCCGACGCCATGGCCATGCCGTTCGACGACGCGTCATTCGACGCCGTACTCGCATTCGAGTCGATCAATCACATGGACCGGCCGACGGCGCTGCGGGAGATGGCGCGGGTGCTGACCTCCGGGGGCCGGCTGGTGCTGACGGATGTGACCCCGCCGGGCGACGGCAGCTACCAGCCGGACGGCGATCCCGGCGTCGTCACGTCGCTGACCCGGCTGGCTGACTGGCCCGGTCTGATCAGCGACGCCGGACTGCTGCTCGACGAGCTGACCGATGTCACGGAGCACACGAAGGACACCGCCAACCGGATGATCGACGGTATCCTGCGATGCCGTCGCGAGTTCGAGGAGCGGCACGGGGTGAGCGTGCAGGAGGTACTGGACTCCGCCAAGTCGGCGCTGCCCACGGTGCCCAGCGCCGGATGTGCGATCGTGGTGGCCCGCCAGCCCTGATGCCAACACACCTGACGGTTATTCCACAACCGTCACCGAGTCCCTCGGAGTGCCGGAATTTCCCACTCCTCATCAACAGTGCCGAGGGGCCCAGGATTTCACCGGACACGCTTGTCCCGGCCGACGCGCTCAGCGTACTCTCTTTTACGGACTGCCACACCTCGAGTGCGCGGGTATCCGGACCCAGATCTTCCGCACTGTAGGGAGAATGCTGCCTCCGCCCTGACCATGCGGAGACGCGTCAAGATATCATTCAAGATCTCGTATCGCACGGTGTCCGCCTCGATGAGAGCCACCCATTCCCTGCCGCCGAGGGCAGCGGGCCTCAAGGGTATGTATATCCGAAATCTAGGTGAGGTGGGTAGTCATAGGACTCGCTTACCATGTGGGGCACTTGCCGCAGACATCGGAGCCATTCGTTCTCTGGCGCATCGGCAGGTCGGCGATAAAAGAGGAGTGAGTCATGGCAGTCGCACACGACGTGAGTCAGTGGATCCGGCGGCACTGTCCGTCTCCGTGCAACGAGGCGCGGCCGGACCACTTTCCGCACGCGGGCGGCTCGGCAAGCTCCCACTTCCCCTCCCCCTCGGGGATGCAGGGCCGGCGGTCACCGCAGACCACGAGAGCCCACCCCGCGCATTCTGTCGCCTCCAGCGGCAGACGGACCCCGTCCCAGGACTGGAGCGTCAACGCACAGGACACCGCGGGCACTTCCGGCAAAGGCGCCGACTGTCCCATTACCGCACTCGTCGGCGACTCGGATGGGGCAAGCCGTGCGATATGAGATCATGGGACCTCTCCGGGTGGTCGAGGAGGAGAGGAAGTTATCCATCAGGGCACGAAAGATCGAGGTCTTGCTGACCGTGCTTCTCGTCCGCGCGGACCAGGTGGTCCCGATCGACCAGCTCATCGCGGAGATCTGGGGGGAGGATCCGCCTCGTAGGGCGATCGCCGGGCTTCATGTATATGTCTCCCAGATTCGCAAGTTCTTGCGCCGGCCGTGGCAGAGCGAAAGCCCCGTGCTCACCCGGCCCCCGGGATACGTCCTACGACTGGGATCCGACGAACTCGACTTCCATTGTTTCGAAAGACTGGTGAGCGAGGGCCGGGGCCACCTCAGGGAGCGGCGTTACCAGCAGGCCACCGCCAGTTTCGAAAACGCACTCGATCTATGGCGTGATCCGCTGCTGGACGATGTATGCCATGGGCCGATCCTCGAGGGTTTTCAGACCTGGCTGAAGGAAGCCCGCCTGGAATGCGTCGAGATGCTGACGGATTCTCGTCTGATGCTCGGCCGCCATCGCGAGCTGGTGAGCGATCTGTACCAGCTGACCACGGAGCATCCTTTGCGGGAGGCGCTGCATCGCCAGCTGATGCTGGCGCTCTATCGCTGCGGACGCCGGGCGGACGCCTTGCATGTGTATCAAGCGGCGCGCAAGACACTCAACGAGGAACTCGGGCTCGAACCCTGCCGGGCCCTCCAGGACATGCAGCGGGCCATCCTCACCTCGGATGACCGGCTTGAACTTCAGGTCCCCGCATGAGAATGACCGCAGGCGGAGGTGGACATATGAACGATCACGTCAGTTATGTGGCCGACGGCACCCCGATCGAGGTCGTCCTCGAAGGTGGGCCGGACGATCTGCCCCGGGCGTATCGGGCCGGCCGGTCGACGATAACCGCCAAGAAGCTCAAGATTCAGCATCGCAACGGATACGAACACTTCGAACTCGTCAACGAGTCGGGTGATATCACCCCGGCGATCTTCCGCTGGACCATGCGGACGAAAATCGCCGAATAGCCTCACCGGCCCGGAAACCCCACCGGCACAGGCCGCTCGCCGTCGGCCTGTGCCCCTGCGGCTGGGTCTGCCCTGTGACCAGGAGATCCGTGTGAACACCTCACGTTGGCGGGGGGCCGTGGTCGCCGCGCTCGCGGTCTCGGCATGTCTTGCCGCCCTCCCCGCCGGGTCGTTATCGGCCCGGACGCCCGCCAAGCCCTCGATCACCGTGGCTCACGGCCGGACCCAGCCGGTGTTCTCCTACCGGGACGCGCTACGCGAACACCTCATGGTCCGGACGCCCGTCGACAGTGATGGCGACGGACGGAAGGACCGGGCCGCGGTCGACATCATCCGGCCCAAGGAGACCCAACAGGGCCTCAAAGTACCGGCGATCATGTTGTCCAGCCCCTACAGCGACACCGTCGGCCGCGGATTCGAGTCGGAGAAGAAGCGCTACGACGCCCGGGGCAACCCGACGACGTTTCCCCTGTTCTACGACAACTACTTCGTGCCGCGCGGATACGCCGTGGTCGATGTCGACATGACCGGGACCGGCAGATCCGATGGCTGTCCCACCATCGGTGGCCAGGCCGATGTCGCCGCGGCCAAGGCGGCGATCGACTGGTTGAACGGCCGCGCCACGGCGTACAGGACCGACGGCAGCGAGGTGAAGGCCACCTGGTCGACCGGCAAGGCAGGAATGATCGGCCACTCGTATGAGGGAACACTGGCCAACGCCGTGGCGGGGACCGGTGTGGACGGGCTGGAGACCATCGTCCCCATCTCCGGGATCAGCTCCTGGTACGAGTTCGCCCGTAGCAACGGCGCCAAGCACTGGAACGGCTTCGGACCCTGGCTGGCCGGTGCGCTGGACTCCGATCCACCCGAGAAGTGCCAGGCGGTACGCGAGGGTCTGCGGGCCGGCGAGGACGATGCCACGGGCAACGACAACGCCTACTGGCACGAACGCGACTACATCGCGCGGCCGGCGCCCGAGGTGGGAAAGGTGCGCGCGAGCGTCTTCGCGGTCCATGACACCCAGGACTACAACGTCAGGATCGACCAATTCGCCAACTGGTGGGCCCCGCTGGCCGAGCGCGGTGTGCCACGCAAGCTGTGGCTCGGACGCTACGGCCACACGGATCCCTTCGACTGGCCCGGGCGGCGCGATCTGTGGGTCGGCACCGTGCACCGCTGGTTCGACCACTGGCTGTACGGGATCCCGAACGGCATCATGGACGAGCCCCGGGTCGATCTGCAGACCGGCCCGACCACCTGGACGACCGAGGCGGACTGGCCCGCCCGCACCTCCTCGGTGCCCCTGCGCCCCCGCCCCGACGGCTCGCTGGCGCTGAGCCCCGCCGGTGGCGCCCGGACCTTCACCGACGCCAAACTGAGCGAGGCGGATCTCACCGCCGACCCGTCGACGAGCCTGCCCGGCCGGCTGGCGTTCGTCACCCCGCCGCTGCGCGCCGGTGTACGGCTCTCGGGCACACCCACCGCGGATCTGCGGGTCATGCTCGACAAGCCGACCGCCAACCTCACGGCGCTGCTGGTCGATTTCGGCGAGGAGGAACGGATCGACTGGGCCCGTGACGAACCCCGGCTCGGCATCCACGACGGCCTGCGGGGGCTCGCCGAGGAGTCCTGCCATGGCGAGAGCACCGCCCAGGACGACGCCTGCTACCGGAAGACGGCCGAGGTGACGGCGCGCCAACCGTCCGAGGTGATCGCCCGGGGCTGGATGGACGCGCAGAACCGCCACTCGGCCACCGCCCCCGAGCCGCTGACACCCGGCCGGTACCACCGGATCACGTGGCGGACACTGCCGAACGACTACCTGATCGAGCCGGGCCACCGGCTGGGGCTGGTCCTCGGCGGCACCGACGCCGACTTCCTCTACTTCGAGGACCCCACCGGGGCGAAGGTCACGGTGGACCTGGCCGGGAGCCGTGTCACCGTGCCGGTGACCGCCAAAAGCTCCCTCAGCGCCGCTTTGACAACACGGTGACCCCCTCGGCGATGCGGCCCGGGCCTGCAGCGGCTCGGGCCGTATCCCGTGCGCGCGCTCGGCGCTCCGCCTATGCGACCGCCCCGGCCGCCGCCTCCACCTCCATCAGCGAGGCGCTGTGCCGCTCGGCCTCGAAGGCCGCATGTCCGCCACGCAGTCCGAACAGCCGCTTGGACACCAGGATGTACAGCACCGCCAGGATGTTGAGGACCAGGGTGGCGATCTTCAGCCAGCTGATCTTCTCGGTCAGCTCGTATATCTCCAGGGGCAGGAAGGCGGCCGTGGCCACGACGGCCAGATACTCGGCCCAGCGCTTCAGCATCCACAGCCCCACGCCCTCGACGATCTCGATCGCCGCGTAGGCGCACAGGGCGACGGCCGCGATCACCAACGTGGAGTGGCGGTACTCGAAGGTCCCCCGGATCGTGTCGACCACCGGGGAGTGGTCGAGGTCGTAGTGGAAGTGGCGGGCGACCGGCCGGAAGACGGTGAGGTACTCGTCGAAGAGCCGGTGCACCGAGTTCCGGCTGTTGCTGAACTTCCACACCGCGGCGGCGGCCAGCAGTACGAACAGACCGCGGATGATCCGCTCGACCGCGATAAAGCGCATGATGATCAAGTCCCGTAGCGCCTTGCCGCGCGCTACGAGCGGGGCGTCGGCCGCGGGCCCCGATCCATGGGGCTCGCCGAGGGCGAAGTCGCCACAGCGCAGACAGCGCCAGGCGTCGCCGAGCGCGGTGGCGGCGTGCAGCCGCTCACGCAGCGTGTCCTCCGTAGGGACATAGGTGACATGTCCGCGCCGCGCACACGTACGCCTGTTCCAGTCGATCTTCACGCTCAGCCTTCCGCTCCGCTTCGCACCGTTCGGGCTTCTTCCGCAGGTCATTGACGGTACCGGGCCGCCCCTCGCGGGGCGAACAAGGGGTCGACCGGGGCCCAAAGGGTGCATCTGGTCGGCCGTTCCAGTGAAGCTCCGCACCGCTCCGCGAGGACCTCCCTTGCCGTGCATATAAATATGACAATCCAACTTATTTCACCCAGACCAGTGCGGAGTGAACGTGTTCCCTCACCGACGCCATCGGACGGCGCTGCTCGCCGCCGCACTGCTCGGCACCGTCACCGCGTGCGGCGGCGGAACCGCCCCGGACGCCGAGGAGAAGCCCTCGAAGACCGCGGCCGAGGCCCAGGCCGGGTCCAAGGGGTTCACCCTGGTGGCCACCGGCGACCTCCTGGTCCATGACTCGGTCATCCGCCAGGCGCGGGCGGACGCCGGCGGCAACGGCTATGACTTCCGGCGCATGCTCGGCGCGGCCGCGCCCATCGTCGCCCAGGCCGATCTGGCGATCTGCCATATGGAGACGGTCTACGGCGCCGCCCAGGGGCCGTTCACCGGCTACCCGACCTTCAAGACGCCGCCGCAGCTGGCCGACGCCGTCAAGCGGCTCGGCTACGACTCCTGCTCCACGGCCTCCAACCACACCCTGGACGCCGGAACCGACGGAGTGGTCCGCACACTCGACGCCATGGACCGGGCCGGCCTCAAGCACGCCGGATCGGCCCGCTCCGCCGCGGAGAGTACCCGGCCGACCATCATGGAGGCCGGCGACGCCAAGGTGGCACACCTCGCCTACGCCTACGGCACCAATGGCATCCCGGTGCCCGAGGGCAAGCCGTGGCTGGTCAATCTCATCAATCCGGCGCGGATCATCAGGGACGCACGGGCCGCCCGGCGCGCCGGGGCCGATGTGGTCGTGGTGAGCGTGCACTGGGGCACCGAGTGGCAACAGGCACCGGACAAGCTCCAGCTCTCGCTCGCCAAGAAGCTCACCGCGTCGGACAGTGGCGGGCGCCGCGACATCGACCTCATCATCGGCACCCACGCCCATATCCCCCAGGCGTACGAGAAGGTCAACGGCACGTGGGTGGTCTACGGCATGGGCGACCAGATCGCGGGGGTCATGCCCGACAAACGCGGCCAGATGGGCTCGGCCGCCCGCTTCACCTTCGCGCCGCCCGCCACCGCGGGCAAGGCGTGGGAGGTCAAGAAGGCGGAGTTCATCCCGCATGCCGTGGACAACGACCCGATCACCCTGGTCAACCTCCCCCGCGCGCTGGAGAACAGCCCGGCCAACGCCGGTTACACCAGCGCCCTGAGTCTCATCCAGGACGCGGTCCTCAGCCGGGGCGCCAAGAAGGACGGTCTCACGATGGGCCGGTGAACCGGACTCACTGCCGCGGGTGCTCGGTGTGCTCCGCGCGTTACGTGCGCTCCGTCCCGTCCGTACGGAAGACCAACTTTCCGTTCTCCACGTCGACCTGGACGGGGTGGTGCGGCCGCAGCGTGCCGTCGAGCAGCATCCGGGAGAGCGGATTGTCGACCTCGCGCTGGATCGTACGGCGCAGCGGGCGGGCACCGTACTCCGGCTTGTGTCCGCGCTGGGCGAGCCAGTCGACGGCGGCGGGGGTGACGTCGACGGGGATGTCCTGGGCGCGCAGCCGACGCCGAGTCTCCTCCAGCATCATGTCGGTGATCTGCCGCAGCTCTTCATCGGCGAGCCGACGGAAGATGACGATCTCGTCGATACGGTTCAGGAACTCCGGCCGGAAGTGCTCGCGCAGGGGGCGCAACACCCGTTCCTTGCGCGCCTCTTCGTCGGCTTCCGCGTCTCCGCCACCGAATCCCAGGGCGCCGCGTCCGGCGATGGTCTCCGAGCCGAGGTTGCTCGTCATCACGATGACGGTGTTCTTGAAGTCGATGGTGCGGCCCTGGGAATCCGTCAGCCGCCCGTCGTCCAGGACCTGCAGCAGGATGTTGAAGACATCGGGGTGAGCCTTCTCCACCTCGTCGAGGAGCACCAGCGAATAGGGCTGCCGGCGCACCGGCTCGGTCAGTTGCCCGGCCTCCTCGTGTCCGACGTAGCCGGGCGGGGCGCCGATCATCCGGCTGACCGTGTGCTTCTCCTGGTACTCGCTCATGTCCAGGCGGATCATGCGGTCGTCCGTGCCGAAAAGCGCCTCGGCCAGCGCGCGGGCGAGTTCGGTCTTGCCCACGCCGGTGGGGCCGAGGAAGAGGAAGCTGCCGCTCGGGCGGTCGGGGTCGGCGAGGCCGGCCCGGGAGCGCAGCACGGCGTCGGCGACGGCGGAGACGGCCTCTTCCTGCCCGATGACTCGCTTGCGGAGGTGTTCCTCCAGACCCAGCAGTCGCTCCCGCTCTTCCTGGGTGAGGCTGCTGACGGGGATCCCGGTCTGCCGGGAGACGATCTCGGCGATGTCCTCGACGGTGACCTCGGCGACGCGCCCGCCGTGGGCGCGCCCGCCGTGGGACTGCGCTCCGGAACCCTTGGTGATCTGGGCGCCCAGCTCGGCGATCCGGTCCCGTAGCGCGGTGGCGCGTTCGTACTGCTCCGAGGCGACGGCCTGGTCCTTTTCCCGGGTGAGCTGCTCGACCTCGCGCTCCAGGGCGCGCAGATCGGTGCCGCGGGCGCTGGAGCGCAGCCGTACGCGCGCCCCGGCCTGGTCCATCAGATCGATCGCCTTGTCGGGCAGGAAGCGGTCGGTCAGATAGCGGTCGGCGAGCTCGACTGCCGCGAGCAGCGCCTCGTCGGTGTAGCGGACCTGGTGGTAGGCCTCGTACCGGTCGCGCAGTCCGCGAAGGATCTCGACGGCGGCCGCGGGGGTCGGCTCGGGGACCATGATGGGCTGGAAGCGGCGGGCGAGGGCGGCGTCCTTCTCGATGTACTGGCGGTACTCCTTGAGAGTGGTCGCGCCGATGACATGCAGTTCGCCGCGGGATAGGGCGGGCTTGAGCAGATTGCTGGCGTCCATCGAGCCGCCTTCGGAGCCGCCGCCGGCACCGACGACGGTGTGCAGCTCGTCGATGAAGACGATCAGCTCGTCGGAGTTGGTGCGGATCTCGTCGATGATCGAGGTGAGCCGCTGCTCGAAGTCGCCGCGGAAGCGGGTGCCGGCCACGACGCTCGCGAAGTCGAGTTGGACGACGCGGCGGCCGAGGAGGATGTCCGGTACGTCGGCGTCGGCGATCCGCTGGGCCAGCCCTTCGACGACGGCGGTCTTGCCGACACCGGCCTCGCCGATGAGAACGGGGTTGTTCTTGCCGCGCCGGGCGAGCACCTCGATGCTCTGCTCGATCTCCTCGTCGCGGCCGATCACCGGGTCGATCCGGCCCTCGCGGGCCATTTCGGTCAGATCGCGGCCGAAGCGGTCGAGGGTGGGGGTGGCGCTGCGGTCCACGACGGGCCGTTGGTCCACCGTCGGGGCGGCCGGGGGCCCTGCCTGCGGTGCGGCCCGGGGTTCGAAGCGGGCGGCGTTCAGGATCTGCCCGGCCGTGGAGTCCCGGTTGGCGGCGAGCGCGATCAGCACATGCTCGGGGCCGATGTACGAGGAGCCGCGGGAGCGGGCTATCTCATGCGCGTCGAGCAGCGCCCGCTTGACGGCGGGAGTGACGGCGACCGAACTGCGCGGCGGGCCCTCCCCGGCCTCCCGGTCGATCTCCTGGGCGATCCGGTCGGGGTCGGCTCCGGCGCGGGAGACCATGGTCCGGGTCGGCTCGGCCGAGAGCGCGGCCCGCAGCAGATGCTCGGTGTCGAGGTCGGTGCTGCCGTGCTCGGCGGCGTACGAGGCGGCGGCCGAGACGAGGTGGCGCGCGGGCTCGCTCATCAGCCGGCCGAAATCGACATGCCGTGAGTCGGGACGCTCTCCGGCCGGCCCGGTTCCGAGAAAGCGGGCGAGGAAGTCGCCGAGGGGGTCTGGCCCGTAGTCCTCAGGGCCTTGGTTCCCACTGCCCATATAACCATTTTAGCGGTGCTCGGCGCATTGAACCCGTCGAGCGGATCCGCGCTCCCCACGCTCAGCTCCCCGGGCGGCGGCGTTCGAGGACGACCAGCGCGGCATCGTCGGCCTGGTGGCCGCCGATATGGCTGAGCAGATCGCGCCGCAGATGGTCGACGAGGGGTTGTGGGCCCTCGCCGTCCCAGCTGGGGAGCCGTGCGGTGAGCGGGTAGAAGGTGCCCTTCGCGTCGCGCGCCTCGATCACCCCGTCGGTGTAGAGCAGCAGCAGATCGCCGTCCTCGAAGGGGAAGTCGTCGATGTGGTAGCGGTCGGCCGCGAGGTCGCCGAGGCCGAGCGGGAGCGCGGGCGCCCGGCCCTCCAGCGCCTTGACCGTGGAGTGGCGCAGCAGAATCGGCGGCGGGTGTCCGCAGTTGACCACCCGCACCGCATACCGGTCGTCGGGGATCTCCAGCACGGCGGCGGTGACGAACGACTCCCCCGCCCCGGGCGCCTGGTCGGCGGGTTCGGTCCGCTCCGCGGACAGGGCGGTGTCCAGATGCGCCACGAGGTCGGTCAGCGGGACGGGCCAGTGGGCAATGGCGCGGAAGGCGCCGAGCACCAGCGAGGCGTCCGCGACAGCGGTCAGCCCGCTGCCCCGGACATCGCCGATGATCAGCCGGGTGGCGTGCGAGGTGCGCGCCGCCGCGTACAGATCGCCGCCGATCTCGGCGCCCGGTGCGGCCGCGAGATAGACCGAGGCGATCCGCAGCGGGCCGACCCGGGCGGGCAGCGGGCGCAGCAGCACCTTCTGCGCCACGTCGGCCACCACGCGGACCCGGCTCAGCTCACGGGCGTGGCGGTCGAGTACGGAGCGGAACAGCACGATCAGCACGGAGACCAGAACCAGGGTGAGGAGCTCGGCCAGGCGGCTGGGCGCGGCCAGGGCGCCCTCCCACACATTGATCCCGATCTGGGCGCCCACCGCCACGAGTCCGACGTAGCCGGTGAGCAGGGGCCCGGCGAACGACGCGGTCATCGCGGGGGCGGCGATCAGCAGTGGGCTGAGCCGGACGCTCGCCGGGGCCAGCACATCGCCGACCATGATCAGCAGAATGAGCGCCAGGGGAATCGCGACCAGGCCATGGCTGTGCCGCCCTGGCCGGCCCGGTTCCGGGGGACCCTGCCGCATGTGCACATCTCTTGCTTACGCCCGGGTCCGGTCCGAGCGCCAGTCCCTTCCCTCTCATCCGCTGGTTGCGGGCCGGCGGCCCGCCGCCCCTGGGCCGTCCGTCTCGTCCCGGGCATGGGCTGAGCCCACACGGGACCGGGCCGCGCCTGCCCACGATCTCCTCACAGGGATCTGTGGGAAATTCCGTCGTCGCAGCTCAGGCCTGATGCCGTGCGACGCCCCCAAACGCTGCAGCACAGGATCCCAAACGTCTCTGCAGTGTTTTTGCAGTTCACGACATGCGTCGCACTCGCCAGAACGATGCCGTGATGCACCGGAACCTGTGCACCCTGCGAAGGCGGGACCCCCTCGATCGGCATCACATACTGGCGCTGTGGGGTGAGGGTCTCACCCATAGGACGGCACACCGCTCGCTACTTAAATAGCCGCACGTGCAGCCTTGCAGTGTGCCCACCTCTCATATCCCACAGCAGCTCATCGACCGCCGCGTCTATCTACTCCTCCTGGACGACAGGACCGCCTCATGCTGTGCGGCGGTTGCTGCAGTGCCTGGACCGTCCCGCAAGCGTTGCTCACGCCCGGCGTCGATTTTCCAGACGGAGCCGCTCACTATCTCGCCGAGCGGTTTCGCATCACCGAGCCTCGCTTCGGATCGGTCTACGGAGTCCGCGAAACGCAGGGCTTCATGATCTCCGATTCCAGGAGTCGGGTCGTGTTCACTGACGACGAGGTCCCTATTGCTGTATTGATCAGCGAAAATGAGTTAACAGAATGTGAAGAAGCTCGGGCGGTTGTGCAACGCCAGCTGCAAAGCGACGCACATCGGGTCCCCGACGACGAGGCGCTACCGAAGGATCCGCCCGGCGAAGAGCCTCATCGCGATGAGGAGCACTGGGGAGATACCTGATTCTCGGTGGGCGGCGCGCGCCGGGCCCGCTCGGCACCAGCGGATGAGTTGGCGGAGAAGCCCAGCTGGATCGCCGCCGGCGGTCTTCTCGGCGTGCCTGAAGTCGATCCATTCGTCACTGATGCGGATCTGCCAGGCGAGGGTCTTCCAGGGGCTCGGTGGCGTCGGCGCAGGCGGCATCGGTCCAGTCCTCGAAGAGGGGTCGTCGGCAGTGTGGTGGCACCGCGATTACGCAGGTACACGAAGAGAAGGTCGCAATGCCACCCGAACCGTCAGTGTCGAGGCTGATGGGGTCAGTTCTCCGGGGAGTGCCTGGTTGCCTGCCAGCCGCGCATTGGTGCCTCCTCGGTTCCAAAGCAGCAAAGCAGTCTCCATGCCGTTGCCGACCAGGCGAACACCGCGTCCTGCCCGAACTGCCGGCCGAGTGCGTGTGCTTCGTGGTCACTCAGACCGACGACCGCTGCGCTGTCCTCGGTGTGCTGGCCTTCCGCGTCACCCCCGACAGCGGGCCACCACCGAAGTCCACGTCGGCGCAGCAGGCCGAGCAGCTCTTGGTGGGCGCGGTCGTTGTCCAGTCGGGATGCGAGGCAGCCGCCAGGGTTGTGGGCCGTGACGACGTGGACGGTCTCCTCGTGACGGACAGGAAACGAGCCGACCGTCACCCCGCGCGGAGCCGGAGCCACTCGGACCGTTCCTTCGGGCAGTTCGATATCCACTACGGCCTGCTGGTAGAGCGTCCACTGCAGCGTTCGGGCGATCGGTGTGTCAGCGGGCATGGGGGCCTCCGTCCGAGAGGGACCCCCTTACCCGCCGGGCAGGGAGATCCGCGCTTACCCCCACGGGCTGTGGGGGCCTGGTCTTCCCTGGAGGGCACCTTGCGCGGTGGGCGAGGTTGCCAGCCGACGCTCGTCCAGGGGCGCGATCGGCTTCGTGACCGGGACGGATGCTGGCACAGGAACCGGCTGGAAGTCCAGCAGGGGAAGGCATTGCCACATCTCGTCCGCAGCGCTAGCCTGCCTGCGGTCATGAGCTCCAGTGAGAAGCCCCGGCTTGCTGGACAGCATCCCGCCCGCAGCGGGTGCTCCGGGTGACGACCAGCCCTGCGCGAAACGCGCAGGGAAAAGCGGATCACCGGGGTCGGCGCGCCACCGGGGTCCTCGACCCCGGAAGGACTGTGCCGTGCACGTGACGCCTGCCCACCCCGTCCAGGATCCTCCCCCCTTCGTTGAACTCGATCTTGCCGCGGTCCATGCCCTGTTCTCCACCGCCGCTGTCAACAGCAGCGGGCAGCTCGCCCGGCGAGAGCTGCTCACGCGCTGGCTGGAGGAGGGCTGGCACATCGCCTTCTACCGAGCCGCCGACGGCCGCCTGTTCGTCCGCAAGAGCAACCCGACGCAGTCGCCGGACACTTGGGCCTTCATGGACCACGCCCTCAAGGTTCCTCTGGAATCCGCCTACCTCGATCCGAGGTGGACGGCACGCGCGGAGCCGGCCAAGGAATTCCGAGGCGAGGAAGACGACCCGTTGGGGGACGGCTTCGACTGGGTGCCCGAACCGGATCGCGTGCCCGGCGTCGTGCCCGCGCACAGCGCCGTCCTGCACCGGAGCACCCAAGACTGGGAGCTCACCCTGGAAGGCAGCGGCGCGGAGGGTGACACCCCGGTGCTCACCATCCCGATCCGGCAACCAGCGGCTGCGGCACATTCAGACTCATCGGATCCCGCACACACCGCTGCGCTGCTCGACGCCGGCACCGCCGCACTACACGAGTCCGGATACTCCCTGATCGACGGCTGGGAGCGCGAGACAGACCACTGGTACGACTACATCCAAGCCTCCCACGTCCCTGAACGCTGGGGCCACCAGGACACAGTCCTGGACGAGGGCGCGTACGCCACCCTGGTGCCCGACGAGGTCAAAGGATGGCATCTCCTGGTCAACGACGTCCGGAGCGACCGGTGGTGGGGGGCCGACGCGTCGGAGGTCTGGGTGGACGAGTTCCTTCAGCTGGACGACCCGCTGGAGGACGTCACGGAATGGGACCCCGCCTGGCTCCTCACCCTCCTCGACAGTGCGCTGCACGCCGCCGGCTACCGGATCGATTTCGAACGACCCTCGCAGCGTCACACCTATGTTGCCGTGACCAAGCTGACGCAGGATGACGCTGCTCAGCAGCCCCTACCCAGCGATTAGCAGCGGCACTGCCACCACGAACCGCGCCGGCATCCGAGGCTGTCTTCCGTCGTGCGCCGAAGATGTGGTCCCGGATCGCGAATCCAACGACGATCAGGACGAACAGAAAGGCGCGCAGCACGACGAAGCCGCCAAGGGGGTCACAGGACCACTCGTTCGGCGGCTGTTGGCGCGCTTGTAGAACTCCATCCGCTCGGCGCGCAGGTCGCTCTACAACTACGACTGCCGCGCCAGCGCCTCGGGTCGTGTGGTTTGCCAGCACGCGTTCTGCAGGTGGGAGTCCGTCATTCTCCCCCACTTACGTACAACTGTGCTTCGCGCCGTAGCGGAGAGGTTTTGTCCCAGACGTGCCAGCGCCCCCCGCAGGCCGGATCTTCGCCGTAGGCTGCATCTTCCGGAAATCCCGGTACGGGCGGCCTGACGGGTTTCGGAGCCTCTTTGAGGTTGCGCCCACACTTGGGGCAGTTCTCCGGGTTTCTCATCGGGTACATGCCCATGCAGTCCTCCTCGCGTTGCCGAAATCCCACGTACCGCCGAGGCCTGATCTTCGTGCACGAGTCCTTCCCCGAGGCCATGGCGGCCGGGGCGAAGCCTACGGCGACCTGGAGCGAGACAAAGCCCGAGGACGGTCCTGTCGAGGAGGTGGGAAACCGGCGGCATCAACCGCTTGAGGTGGCCCCGCTCTTCCGGTCTCGGGTGACCCCAGCAGGGGGCCACGCGGGAGTGAGTTCCGGCCTGAGCCGGGGCCGGCTCGAGCCGGCCCCGGTCTGCTGATCGACCGTGAAGATCGCCGCCTGGCTGTTCTGCGCTGCCGTGCGGTAGAAGTTCTTCAACCCGGGCAGGAACGCCTGGGTGTAGGCGATGTCCTCCGTGTCGCCGGTGCCCTGGTAGGCGTCGAAGGTGAGCGTGGCGAAGCGATCGCGCAGCCACTGCCCGCCAAGTGGTTCCAGGGCTGCCGCAACATCGCGGACCTGCTCCACGGTGACGCAGCAGACGCTGTAGTCGGCCCCTTCGTGCAGTGGTACCCCGCCGAGGGGGACATGCGCCAAGGGGAAGTCACCGTTGTCGAATACCAGGTCGCCGTCCGTGAAACAGCGGTGCAGCGCGTCCCAGGACTTGTTGAGTTCGCAGAGACGTTCCAGGCCCCAGCGCTCCTCGATCTCTTCGACGACTTGCATCAACTCGTCATCGTTCTGGCAGGCCAGTAGACGTTCAGCATCATTGCCGTCCGGAGCGAAGCGCACCGCGCGAGCCGTCATCATGCCTCCCATCGCTGCGAAGACGCGCACGGGTGATCCAGCCACGCGCTCGACGGGCAGGCGCCTTGGGCCGCCTCCATCGACTGGCCTGTAGGCCGACTCAGCAGCTCGAGTCCTGGCAGTGGATCGAGGCGTCCGCATACCTGCTCAGCCTTACGGAAGTTGCATATCAGAGCGGCCAACCCAACGGCTGATAACGGGGGTTATCAGAATTTCAGTCCCGCCCCTTCTCGTTCTTCCGTCACCTTGGGTCCCGCAGCCACCTCGCCGCCGACCGGAACCGAAAGGACGGGCCCGGCAGCGGCTGCCGCCTACTGCGCCAGGTCGGCTCCGCCGGCTGGGACGAACTGGGGGCAGCAAAGACAACCGCCAGACCTGGGGAGGGACCGCTTGGACGACACCGGTGAGCAGGAGTTGACCGTCTACTACCGCCACTTGGCGGCGATACTCGGCCGCAGTGACGATGACAACTTCGATGCGCTGATGGAGCAAGCCGAGCACGTCACTGGAAGAAGTTACGAGACCACGCTCCAGGATCATCAGCAAACCTTCCGTCTCCTCTGGCAACACCTAGAGCGCAGCGGTTACCTGCGACGCATCCACCGCGAGGCCCCCGCTCGCCTCACCGCCGGCGACGTGTCCCCCGCCGAGGCAGCCCGCTTGGAACTGTTCCTGACCGTCTACGCAGGAGTTCGCGCCACCCCCGCCCGCGACACCTGAGCCACCGGGATGCGCGTCGGCACCGCACCGGATCTTCTCAGCAGCCATGGGCCCCGGCGGCCGCCGCCGCAGCACCCGGAGCCGTCACCGAACACCGCAGCAAAGCCGGCAGCACACCCCGACAGGAGGCGCGAGGTGCTGCAGACACGGACAGCTGCCGCCCTCCACGTCCCGAAGAGCGATGTGTGAGCTGCCCATCGCATCCCGCACCGCGCCCCTCTCAGCACTGAGGCCGCCTCAATGATGCTCACAACTTCATCACAAACCCTCCATGAGACGCACACATGCGTCTCCGGAACCACTAACTTGACCATCGCTCACCCCAGCCGCCCGCCGCTTCCCGCGTACGTGCCTGCGGGTGACATCCGCTTGCAATCGGGGGGATCCGATATGACGTACGTCGAAGACTCGTTGGGCCCGCGGTCGGCGCACCGCCTTGTGCATGCCGTCGGGGAAAGGCCCGTTCTGCACCGTTCGGCCGTGCAGCGTCCCAGTGCCGGAGAAGAGGCCCGCCTGCCCGATCCGGAGGAGCACGCGAAGGCCCCTGTCGCCGTCGTCGGACTCGGCTACGTGGGACTGCCCACCGCGCTCGCCCTGCTCGCTGCGGGCAACGAAGTCATCGGGCTCGACGTGAGCGACGCGCGTCTGGAGGCCATACGCAGCGGCGACGTGGACCTGCTTCCCAGCGATCACCAGCGTCTCAGCCGCCATCTGGACCACGCCCGTTTCACCCTCACCTCGGATCCCGACCAGCTCGGCCGAGCCCGCACGGTCATGATCTGCGTGCCCACGCCCGTGGACCGGCACCTCGTACCGGACCTGACCGCCATGGCAGCGGCCTGCGCGACCGCTGTCGCCCACGCCGTGCCCGGCCAGCTGCTCATGCTCACCTCGACCACGTACGTGGGCACGACGCGGGACCTGCTGATGAAGCCGCTCACCGGGCGGGGCCTGGAGGTGGGCAGCGAGGTGTTCGTGGCCTTCTCGCCCGAGCGCACGCGAGCCTGCCCGACCTCCGCGCCGCCACCACCCTCCCGGCCAAGGGCCCGGACGGTGACGGGAGGCTGGAGCGGTCGCGGCGCGATGGTCTGACGACGCTCATCAGGCGCCGCCCACGGCTCGTCGGGGCCGGAGCCGCGGTGGTGGCGCTGGCGATCGCCCTCCCCTTCACCCCGTTCGTGCACGGGGGGCAGGCGGACGAGAACCACTCCTCCGGGACACCGTCGTCGAAGGACGTGTCCGCGAAAGACGTGTCGTCCGTGTTCGGCAACACCCACACCGCCGATCCCTGCGCCCTGACCGACGCCACCGCGCTGCGCCGGTTCGGCGACACCGAACTCGACCGGGACTACGGGAACTTCGACCGCTGCGACGTCCTCGTGACGTCGGGCGATGACAGCGTCGTGGACGTGGAGGTGAACTTCGACGGCGGTCCGCCACCGGAGTTGGCGGCACCGACGAGGAGGGTGGGGCGGGTCGGGGTCGTGGAGGAGCGCGCCGAGAGCGACGCATGCGACCGGACCCTGGTGCTCTCGGGGGAGCGCGACGCCTTTGTCACTGTGACCGCGAAACAGACCGAGCGGCGGAAGGCGCCCCTGTGCGCGATCGCCGACGCCGCCACAGGCAGCGCGGTGAAGACGCTCAACCGCGGGATGATCGCCCGGCGCTCACCGGAGCTCCCCGCGGCCTCCCTGGCGCACCAGGACGCCTGTTCACTGCTCGCGCCCAGCGCGCTGGAGGTCGTCCCCGGTGTCGACGTCGACGACCCGGACATCGGCTTCGGCGGCTGGGACTGCGAATGGGGCAGCAGCACCAGGAAGCTCGCCGTGGACCTGAGCTTCGACCGCGGACAGCCGCCGACGGCGGAGGACGGCACCCCCACCCGGCTCGGCGGGTACCGCGCCTTCGTCCAGCCGGAGGGGGACGGGGAGCGGACGTGTCTGGCCCGGGTGGTCTATCGCTCCTACCCGGACCAGAACGGCCAGAAGGCGGTCGAGATGCTGCATCTCGTCGTCGCCGGGGAATCCTCCGCCGATCAGCTGTGCACGATGGCGCAACGGCTCGCCCGCTCGGCCGCCGATGCGCTGCGCACCGTCTGAGGGCGTCCCGCTATTCCCTGAGCGAAAGGGCGAGAACAACTGTGCCGTCCTTGATCTGCTTCACCCGGATGACGATGGCATTCAGGACGCTGACGCCGCCCGGCCCCGTCCTGGAGTTCAGATGCGACCCGCTTGGCGTACTGGCGGCAAAGGTCACCGAGTCGGAGGTGATGCGGCTGACCGAGATCGAACTGATCCCGATCGCGTTGTCGATGTCGATCGTGGTGGGCTTGGTCAGGGCGATCTCGCAGGTGCCGTCGTAGCACTCCTTGATGTCCGAGGCGGGTGCGGCGGACGCGGCGGATGCGGCGGACGCGGAGGTGGGGGGAGCGCTCGTCGTCGTGGCGGCCGTGCTCGGCCCGCCCCGCGCGCGGCTGTCGCCGTCAGCCCTGGATTCCTTCGCGTCGTCCGCGCCACAGCCCGTCAACCCGGCCAGGCCCAGCGCGCATACGGCCAGCACGGCGGCGGCCCGGCGCACACCCCGGCGCGCGCCCGCGCTCTTCGATCGGATCCTCGTCTCCATCGTGTTCTCCCTGCCACACTGTGTAGTGATCAATTCAGTAGGAGAGCGACCATGAACAGCCCTCGGACTCTGGCGCGCGGTGTCGCGCCCTCCCGGTCCGGCACGCTCCACGCGCGCTCGGTCACGGGCGGGATCAAGGTAACGCCTCGGCCCGGCGCGACCCTGCGATTCGGGCGCGGCGGCGAGCCGGATGTCGAACTGCGGGTCGGCGAGGACGACCTTCGGGTGAGCCGGCGGCATGGCGAATTGACGTACCGTGACCGCCGGTGGTGGCTGCGGAACACCGGACAGCAGCTGTTGCGGCTCCCCCACGGGCGGATGATGCACACCACTACGGAGCCCATTCCACTCGCCACGGGATACACCCCGCTGTTCATGAAGGGCTCGGGCCACCGGGAACACCTGGTCGAGCTGTATGTGACGGACCATGACGAGGAGGGTCTGGTGCCCCGCCGCCGCGCCGTCACCCTGCCGCCCAAGCGGTGGCCGCTGGCGGACGACGAGCGGCTGGTCCTGGTCGTCCTGGGCCAGCGGTATCTGCTCTACGAGGCGGGCGCGCGGCCGCTGTCGTACCGGGAGGCGGCCGCGCGGCTCGCCTGTCTGCGCACCGCGGAGAACTGGACGAGGCGCCGGATCGAGCACAAGGTCGAGGCCGTACGCCACCGGCTGTCCCGGGGCGGCGACTTCCCCTATCCGGTGGTGCGTGACGAGGTGTCCGCCGGCCCGAACGACCACACCGATGCACAACCTCCTGACCGGGCTGGTGGAGTCCACGACCCTGGTGCCACCGGATCTGGCGCTGATCGAGGACGGACCATCTACACCTGGGCCCTGGTCCGGCGGGCCCATGTCCGCAGCACCCTGGGCGATGTGACGGGCGCGCTGGACGATCTCGACCGTGCCGAGGGGCTGGAGCCGGACACCCAGGGGACACTGGGAGAGCGTGGCAATGTGTACCGCTTCGCGGGCCGGTACGAGGAGGCCGTCGCGCTGTACGACCGGGCGCTCGCCCTCGATCCGGGATACGCCTGGGCCCTGGGCAGCCGGGCGCTGGCCAACGAGGCGCTGGGCCGGCGGACGGAGGCGCTGGCGGATCTGGAGCGGGCCGTGGAGATGAACCCCGGCTACGCCTGGGCCGTGGCGCAGCGCGAGCGATCGCTGTCGAGCGGGAGTTCAGGGGGTCCTGGGGATTCCGGGGATTCGTCGGAGAGCGGTCACGGCGACGGGCCGCGGTGACGACGCGGAGCCCCCGTCACCCTTCCCCTCTGGCCGCGCGCCCTTTGAGGCAGTGCGACACCGCTCGGCGCACGGCGCGCAGGAAGGCGCGGCAGCCCGGCAGGCGTCGCGGTCGTCGCGGTGCGGCGGCCGCCGTCGTTACGGCATCGGGGGCGGTGGCCGCGTCGGGGACCGGGGCGTCCGCCGGATCGGCCGGGGGCGGGGAGGGGTCGGCGGTCGTGGGGGGCGGGGCGGTGGGGCACCGGGTGGCTTCGGCGCGCATCAGCGCGCGCATGGCGGCGTAGACATTCCGCACTTTCACCCGTGTCGGTGATCTCCTCGAACAGCAATACCGCCACATTTCGAGGAGGGGCCCGTCACCGCGCGGCGCGGTCAGTCCAGCAGTGCGGCCGGGGCCGCCTGCCGCCAGGAGTCGAGGAGGATGTCACGCAGCTCGTCGATGTCTTCCAGCGCCGCGAGCCGGACCCGCACCCAGGCGAAGTTCGCCTCGTGGTCGGCGATCCAGAACTTCTCCGGCTCCGCGAGCGCCAGTTCGTCGCGCTCCTCCCTGGGGCACCTGACGGCCATCGAGGTCTCGTCCTCGGGCAGCGTGGCGAACATCTTCCCCGCGACCCGGAAGGTGGGCATGGACCAGGCGATCTTCTCGGTCGTCTCCGGCAGCGACAGCGCGATCTGACGGACATCGTCGGACGTGGTCATGGGCTGACCGTAGAGCACACCACTGACACGGCGCCCCTCCGGCCATTGACGTCGACTCAGCCCTTGTACACATACGGCGTGGTCGTGGTCAGCGGGACGAAGCCGAGCCGCTGCAGGATCGGGCGGCTCTGGCTGGAGGCGTCGACCTGCAGATAGTGATAGCCGCGGTCGGCGGCGATCCGCACGCGGAAGGCGACCAGGGCGCGGTAGACACCGCGGCCCCGCCAATCCGGTACGGTGCCCCCGCCCCAGAGCCCGGCGAACGGCGTGCCCGGCGGCAGTTCCATCCGCGCCGCGCTCACCGGCCGGTCACCGGCCATGGCGACGACCGAGACGACCGTCTCCGGCTCCTCGGCGAGCTGGCTGAGCAGCCGATGCCTGAGGTGGGTGCTGGCGATGCCGAACGCCCGCTCATGGACGTCGGCCACCTGCTCCACACCCGCGGCGTCGGTCACGGGGCACAGCCGGACGCCCTCGGG
The DNA here is from genome assembly GCF_040606675.1 of Streptomyces sp. NPDC005393. Lineage (NCBI taxonomy): Bacteria > Bacillati > Actinomycetota > Actinomycetes > Kitasatosporales > Streptomycetaceae > Streptomyces > Streptomyces sp. NPDC005393. The sequence continues at coordinate 30,105 of NZ_JBEXFG010000014.1, forward strand.
CAGTTCGACCTCGGTGGGCAGGTCCTTGACCTGGGCGACCATCAGCGTCTCCGCGGGCTCGGAGACGAAACCGGCCGCCCGGAGCCGTCCGGCGAGATCGCCGGGCCGGTCGTAGGCGTAGAGCTTCCACTCGAATGCGCGCCCCGTACCGCCGAAGTACCGTATCTGCGCCGCGATCTCCGCGTCCGCGGTGTGCTGATCCAGATCCGACCAGAGGACCCCGTTCCAGTCGTCGGTGGCCCCGGTCTGCCGCACCACCCCACCCGCGCGCTCGACCCTCGCCCCGGGACCGTCGGCCCGTGCGCCCTGCCTCATCTGCCGGTCGAACAGCGCCAGCACCGCGTCTCGATCCATCCCGTCACCCCAGCACCCGCGGGCCGGTCCCGGCAACCGGTTATCCCTCCCCGCGTGTCGGGCTCAGGCGCATCGGGACCGAGCTCGAGGTCCGGTCGCCGGGCGCGGCGGTCCGCACCGGCGGCGATCATGTTTGAATGCCGGGGTGACGGCTCTCGACGTACTCAAGGTGTTCTGCGGGCCCTACGGCCGTGGGGGCAATGAACTCGGCGTGGTGCGCGACGGCGGTGCGGTGACCGGCGAGCGGGAGCGGCAGGCCCTCGCCGCCCGGCTGGGCTTCAGCGAGACCGTTTTCGTCGACGACCCCGAGCGGGGCGTCGTCGACATCTACACCCCGAGCGTCCGGCTGCCTTTCGCGGGCCATCCGCTGGTCGGCACCGCCTGGCTGCTGGACCTCCCCGAGCTGCTGCCGCCCGCCGGGGAGGTCCCCGCCCGCCAGGACGGCGAGTTCACCTGGATCACCGGCCGCCCCGAGTGGGCCTCGGGGCGGCGCACCCAGCGGTACGCCTCCCCGGCCGAGGTCGACGCCCTCCCCTCCCCGCCGCAGGGCGAGGGCTGGCTCTACGCCTGGGCGTGGCAGGACGAGCCGGCGGGCCGGGTGCGCGCCCGCGCCTTCCCCCGGCGCGGCGACGGGATCGTGGAGGACGAGGCCACCGGCGCCGCCGCCCTGGTCCTCTCGGGCGAGCTGGGCCGCGCCCTCAACATCACTCAGGGCGAGGGTTCACAGATCCTCACCAGCCCCCAGCCGGACGGCTCCATCGAGATCGGCGGCCGGGTTGAGCTCGCCGAGGTCCGCTCGCTGTGAGGCCGCCCGCGCGTCGGGACCGGCCGTCAGTAGTAGTGGCGCAGCGAGGGCCACAGGTGTGACCAGGGGGCGGTCGTGCCCGAGCAGAGCATGACCGCGGCGTTCTGCTCCTCGTTGTCCACAGCGTGGTGGTTGTCGACGCGGGCGACCTCACGGCAGCCGGTGAAGTGCCGCGCGATGCGCCGGTCTCCGCTCTGACGGACCACCAGCACCGGGCCGTCGGCGGAGTCGGGAGGCGGTCCCCAGTCGGCGTAGCTCATATGGCCGGAGTAGGGCCGCGGCAGTCCGTGGCGCGGTCCGTAGTACGTGATCGCGCCCGCCTCCCCGTAGTTCTCAGTGAAGATCACGGCATGGTCGCGGCGGCCGGCGGGGATCCGGGACCAGCCCTTCTCGACGGCGGTCACCAGGGCGGGCCAGCCGATCTGCTCGCCCTGCTCCGGATTGACCGCGTTCGGCACGGCGAGGGCGCCGGGCGGCAGGACCGGCAGGGACAGCACGACGCTGACCGCGGCCGTCACGGCCAGGGCCGCCGCGACGGCCCGGCCCCGTACCGTGCGCCACCCCGCCCGGATCCATCCGGCCACGGACTCACATCCTGCCGCTGTGAGGACGAGGAGCAGCGGAAGGGCGTAGTACGGCTTGCCCCCGGTTACCAGCACCAGCGCGCACAGCAGCGGGTACGCCACCGCCAGTGCGCGGGCCCAGCGGAGCGCGGGTTCGCGCCACAGCCACAGCCATCCCGCGATCGAGACCGGTACGAACAGCGGGGACAGATACAGGATCTGCTGCGGGATGAACATCACGCGGTTCTCGGTCCCGTCGTCCGAGCTGATCCCCTCCGCGACCGTCAGCTGCGGCCATCCGTGCCGCGCCTGCCACCACACATTCGGCAGGGCGAGGAGCAGGGCCACGGCGGCACCGGCCACCAGCCATCCGCTGCGCAGCACGCGCCGCGGCCCCACCACGGCCACCGACGGCAGCAGCGCGATGAGCAACAGCACCACCAGGTACTTGTTCAGCAGACCGATGCCGACGGCCGCTCCGACCGCGATCCACCAGCGGCCGTCCCCGGTGCGCAGCAGCCGCAGCACCAGCCAGCAGATCAGCACCCATACGCACTGGTCGACGGTGGTGGTGGACGCCAGGTGCCCGATCCCCAGGACGAATCCCGACGTGGCCGCGCAGCCCGCGGCGAGCGCCTGCGCCCGGCGGCCCCCGCCGAGCTCCTTGGCCACCACGGCGACCAGGATGACGGTGGCGGCGCAGCAAAGTGTCGCGGGCACGCGCAGACCGACCGGACTGTTCCCGAAGACGGCGGTGGCCGCCCTGGCCACCAGCGGGGTCAGCGGGGGCTGGTCGGCATATCCCCACGCCGGATGGTCGCCCGCGGCCAGAAAGTACAACTCGTCACGGTGGAAGCCGTACCGGCCGGAGAGCGCGGTCAACACCCCGGCGAGTACGGCGGCGATGGAGAGGACCGGGACGGCGGCGAAGGGCGCCGCTCCCGGCCGGTCGTCGCCCGTCACGCTCATGGCACACCCCCGGAGCGGACCGGCGCCCCCTGCACCGGGCGGCCCGCTCGCAGCGTAATGGTGTGGCCGGCGGCTTCGCACCCGGAATGTCCCGATCCCCGGCCGTCGTCAGAGGTGGCGTCGTACGAGGTCGCCGAGGATCGCCACGCCCTCGGCGATACGGGTCGTCATGTTCGCGGCGTAGCCCAGCACCGGTCCGGGTGGCTGCCCGGGGGGCCGGCCGTGCCACGAGAGGGGCTGCACCTTTACTCCGCGCGTGAGCGCGGCGGCGGCGAGGTCCGTGTCGGCGAACCCGGTGTCTAAGGTGACCATCAGATGCTGCCCGCGCGGCGATCGACGGGCAGATCCGGCTCCAGTCGGAGGCGGGCGGAAACGCTCTGATCGGGCGGGAGTTGCAGCCGCTGCTGACCCGTGCCGGATACCAGGAGCTCACGGTCCGCCCGCGCACGGTCTACGCCGACCGGACCCGGCCGGCGCTGGTCGAGGGCTTCACCCGCGACACCTTTATCGCCATGGTCGCATCCGTCCGGGAGGACGCGCTGGCCGCGGGGCTGTCCACCCCGGTCGACTGGGACCGGGGGATCGCCGATCTGCACCGGACCGCGTATGAGGACGGGACCTTCCACTACACGTTCTTCAAGGCGGTCGCCGTCAATCCGCCCTCCGCCTCCGCGTAGCGGATCGCGATCCGCGCCCCCAGGCGGGCGTTGTTCTTGACGAGGGCGATATTGGTCCGCAGGCTCTCACCGGCCGTCAGCTCGACGATGCGGCCCAGCAGATAGGGGGTGGCGTCCTTGCCGGTGATCCCCGCCTCCGTCTTCTCGGCGAGCGCCCGCGCGATGATGCCGTCGATCCGCTCGGCGGGGATCTCGTCCGCCTCGGGGACCGGGTTGGCGATGCTCAGCCCCGCCATCATGCCCATGTCCCACTGGGTGCGCATGATGGCGGCGATCTCCTCGGGCGAGTCGACGCGCAGCGGAGTGGGGAAGCCGCTCACCCGGGAGTAGAACGCGGGGAAGTCGTCCGTGCCGTAGCCGAGGACGGGCACGCCCAGGGTTTCCAGGGTCTCCAGGGTGAGCCCGATGTCGAGGATGCTCTTCACCCCGGCGCTGATGACCGCGACCTGGGTGGTGGCGAGCGCGGTCAGGTCCGCGCTGATGTCGAAGCTCTGCTGCGCTCCGCGGTGCACCCCGCCGATGCCCCCGGTGACGAAGACCCGGATCCCGGCCAGTGCCGCGAGCCGCATCGTGGACGCCACGGTGGTCGCGCCGTGGCCGCCGCGCGCCATGACATGGGCGAGGTCACGCACGCTGACCTTGCCGACCTCGGGGCTGGTGGCGAGCAGTTCGAGATCCGCCCGCTCCAGACCGACGCGGGGTGTGCCGCGAAGGACGGCGATGGTGGCCGGGACCGCGCCCTGCTCACGGATGATGCCCTCGACCTCGGTGGCCATCTCGACGTTCTGCGGATACGGCATGCCATGGCTGATGATCGTGGATTCCAGCGAGACCACCGGAAGGCCGTCGCGCAGGGCGTCCCGGACCTCCTCGCTGAGGGCCAGCCGGGGGTGAGGGGTGGTCATGTGGTCCTCCGCAGCGGGGCGTTCAGCGCGTCCTCGACGAGGCGCGGGGTCAGATCGGGTCGTACGGTGGCGGGGGTCGCCACCGTCAGCGCGGCGGCTGCGTGGCCGTAGCGGGCGGCGTCGACCGGGTCGGCGCCGGTCAGCAGCGCGTGGGCGAACGCGCCGAGCATCGCGTCACCGGCGCCGGTGACGTCATGGACCTCGGCCGGTGGCGCGTCGAGGAAGTGGCGGCCCTCGCCGAGGGTGCTCAGCAGCGAGCCGCGCTCACCGAGCCGCACCCACACATGCTGGACCCCGCGCTCATGGAGGACGGCCACGGCCCGGATCAGCTCCCCGTCACCGCCGTCGACGCGGCGGCCGACCAGCGCGCCGAGTTCGGCCAGGTTCGGGGTGACGGCGAAGACGGTCCGCTCACCGGAGAACAGCGGGGCGAGCAGCGCCGCCTTGGGGACGCTCACCGGGTCGATGAGCGTCTGGACTGAGGTGGGCGCCGCGATGTCCAGCGCGTACGCGAGTGCCTGAGCCGGGAGATTTCCGTCGAGCACGAGCATGCTCGCATGGCCGATGAGCTCGCGCGCGGGGTGCAGATGCTCGGGGCTCAGCCCATCGGTGGCGGCCATGTCCGCGATGGCCACGACCAGATCGCCGTCGGCGTCCAGCACCGCCGTGTAGGTGCCGGTGGGATGTGTACTGCGGTGGACATGGTCGATCCGCACCCCGGTCGCCCGGGTCTCGCTCAGCAGCCGCTCCCCCGCCGGGTCCTGTCCGACGGCGGCGATCAGATGGGTCGGGGTGCCCAGCCGCGCGAGGTTCTCCGCGATGTTGCGGGCCACCCCGCCCGGACTGGTGTGGGACCGGCCGGGGTTGCTGGTGTGGTACGCGACGGGCGCGAGGCTGCGCACCTTGACGTCGACGTTGGCGCCGCCGATGACCACCACCGCGTGCTCCTGGCGCAGGATGTAGCCGCGCCCCAGAATGGCGCCCTTCTTGCCCAGGTTCGACAGATGGACGTTGACCGCCGCCCGGGTGGTGCCGAGGGCGTCGGCGATGGCCTGGGCGCCCGCCAGCGGGTCCCGTCGCAGCGACGCGAGAACCTCGCGCTCCCGGCGCGTCAGCATCATGGTTCAGCAAGATAAAGGAAACTTAGCCGCATAAATAGGCCTGGTCGTGGCCCAGGAGATCGTAAAGGAACCGTTGATGACATCCTGAGGGGCCATGGCTCGCCGGACACTCTCGGCAGTAGCCCGGGAACGTGTCCGGTGATGAGGAAGAAGGCCGATGAGACTCTGCTTTCTGGTGGAGGAGCGCTATCGCCACGACGGCATGCCGCGTGAGGTGATCCGTCAGCTCTCCGCCTGGGGGCACCAGGTGGACGTGGTCCGGCCGGGCAGTTCCTTGCTGCGCATGTCCGACGCGGTGCGGGCGGGGAGCCATGACGCCTGGGTGCTCAAGACGGTGTCCGGGGGCCCCGGGCTGACGCTGCTGGAGGCCGCGGCGGCGGTCGGGCTCACCACCGTCAACGACGCGCGGTCCATCCGCGGGGTGCGGGACAAGGCGCTGGCGGCGGCCATCGGGCGCAGCCGGGGGCTGCCGATGCCCCTCACCTACGCGGCGGCCCGGCCCGAGGTGCTGGCGGAGATTCCGGAGGCCGAGTTCCCGCTGGTGGTCAAGCCCGCGGACGGCAGCTCCGGGCGGGCGGTGCGGCTGGTGCCCTCCCCGGACCGGCTGGCCGCGCTCGGTTCCGAACTGACCGGGGAAGGCATGCTCATCGCCCAGCCCTATGTGCCGAACTCGGGCATCGACCTCAAGGTGTACTGCGTCGGCGGTGAGCTCTACGCGACCGAGCGCGGCTCACCGCTCGGCCCCGACCGGGGCGTACGCGGGCGGCGGGTGGCGCTGACCCCCGAGGTGGCCGCGATCACCGCCGAGGTCGGGTCGGTCTACGGACTCGACCTGTACGGGGTGGATGTGCTGCTGGGCCCGGACGGTCCGGTGATCGTCGATGTGAACGACTTCCCCAGCTTCAAGGAGGTGCCGGACGCGGCGGCGCGAGTGGGGCGCGCGGTGCTGGAGTTGGCGGGTACAGGCGGCACCCGGCCGGGCGCGGCGGCCGTCGGGGCCCTCCCCGAGCCGGTACGGGCCCCGGTCCCTGCCCCCGCGCCTGCTCCCATGTCCGCGACGGTGAGCGGCGGCCGATGAGGATCGGTCTGATCACCGCCGACCCCGGCCATCAGCTCCTCGCCGACACCACAGTCCTGCTGACGCCCCGTCATGAGGTGGTGGCGGTGGGTCCGGGCGGCTACGACCCCGCGTCGGGGGACCCGGTCTCCCCCGACGCGCTCGCCGATGTGTATCTGCTGAAGGCCCGGACGCCGCGTGCGCTGGCGCTCGCCCGATTCCTGGAGGGGTGCGGCGCCCCGGTGGTGAACTCGGCCGCGGCGACCGGGCTCTGTCAGGACCGGACGGCGATGGCCGAGCTGGCGCACCGCGCGGGGCTGCCGTTCGCAAGCACCCGGACCGTGGCGGCGCTCGGGCGGCTCACCGCGTCGCAGCTCCGCTACCCGGTCGTGGTCAAGAGCCGGCACAGCCGCCGGCACGATCTGGTGGCCCGCGCCGACGACCCCGTACAGCTGAGCGCCCTGAGCGCCGCGTGGCCCGATGAGCCGGTCGTGGTGCAGGACTTCACCCCGAACGATGGCTGGGACCACAAGCTGTGGGTGATCGCGGGCACGGTGTTCGCCGCATTGCGCCGCTCGGAGCTGGCGCCCGGCGGCCGCGGTACGACGCTGCCGCTCGCCCCCGGCGAGCTGCCGGCCGGCTGGCCGGCCCTGGCGCGCCGGGTCGGCTCGGTCTTCACGCTGGGGGTGTACGGCGTGGATGTGATCGACGCGGGCGGCGGCGCCCCGCTGATCGTGGACATCAACGCCTTTCCCGGCGTCCGCGGCCAGGCCGGCGCCCCCGAGGCGCTGGCGGCACTGGCCCTGCGGACCGCCGAGCGGGGCCCGGTCCCCCTGACGGGCTGAGCGCGGGCCGCCCTTGAGGACGGACAGGGTAGGGGCGTGCCCGTCCGAAATAGGGGTTGTACCCGCTCCTCCCGCCCCGGCAGGCTGGCATACGCTCTCCGCGCGAGCCCGAGGCATGCGCGCGAGCGCCCGCGACAGCCGCCGTCGTACCGGCGGCACGAAAGGACATCAGGTGACCGCACACCCCACCGGCACAAGTCTGTGGATCAGGCAGTTCCACCCCGCGCCGACCGCGGCGACGCGACTCGTCTGCCTGCCCCATGCCGGCGGGTCCGCCTCCTTCTACTTCCCCGTCTCCAAGGCCCTCGCCCCCGAAGTCGACGTGCTCGCCATCCAGTACCCGGGGCGCCAGGACCGCCGTAACGAGAAGTGCATCGACACCATCCCCGAGCTGGCCGACGCCCTGCTGCCCGAGCTGCTGCCGTACACGGACCGGCCGCTCGCGCTGTTCGGCCACAGCATGGGGGCGTCCCTCGCCTACGAGGTCGCGCTGCGCCTGGAGCAGAAGGGCGTGGTGCCGGCGGCGGTGTTCGCCTCGGGGCGGCGCGCCCCGTCCCGCCACCGCGACGAGACGGTCCATCTGCGGGACGACGACGGTCTGATCGCCGAGATGAAGTCGCTCAGCGGTACCGATTCGCAGGTCCTCGGGAACGAGGAGATCCTGCGGATGGTCCTGCCCGCGATCCGCAGCGACTACAAGGCGGCCGAGACCTACCGCCACACCCCCGGTCCGCGGCTGACGGCGCCGATCCACGCGCATATCGGCGACAACGACCCCAAGGCGACGGTCGAGGAGGCCCGCGCCTGGGGCGAACACACCACCGGCGACTTCGATCTGCAGATCTACCCCGGCGGCCACTTCTACCTCAACAACCAGGCCCCGCGCGTCATCGCGTCGCTCTCGGGGGTCCTGTCCTCGCTGCCGTCCTGAGACACGCCCCGGCTCATCCCCCGTCACACATCGCTCATCGCCCCGCCGGCCCCTGGGAACCAGGCGCCGGCGGGGCGATGAGCCGTCCGGACGGCGCCAGGGTGGGGCTGCCGCCGGGGACGTCGGCCGACAGCTGGAGTACGGCCTGCAGGATCAGCACCGCGGAGGCGGCCGCCCATGCCTGGGGATGAAGCCGGCCGCGGCGCTGCTGTCCACTATCCGGTGGCGGTGCTTTTCTTCTGCTTCGAGCGCCACTTCGTCCGGGGCGCGAACTCGGCCTTCGAGGTGGCCGGCCGTGGGCTCGGGCTGCCGGACGACGCGGCGGAGGGGGCCACGGTACGGGTCGAGCTGCCCGGCGCCGGGCCGGTGGACGCCGTGGTCGATTACCGCAACCCGTACTTCATCGGGCTGCGCACGGACGATGCCATGTACCGGCTCTTCGGCCGGAACCACTTCGGGGCGCCGGTCGGGGTCGGTGTGCACGACTTCGCGCCGGGCGCCGACGCCCAGCGCACCGGGGACGCGTGGCGGACCTGGCTCGGCGGCCTCTTCGCCTGACCGAAGCGACGCGGGGGCCGGCCGTGGATCCATCCGGCCCGGCCCCTTACGCGTGCGGGCGGTTGCCCAGAACGGTCCGTATGTAGTCCTCGACGGTGGCCTCAAGGCCCATGTCATGGCCGGCCCGCTCGGACAGCAGCCAGCGGTGTTCCAGCAGTTCATGGTAGATCTGCGCGGTGTCGGTCGCCCCGCGCAGCTCTCGGGGGACGCCCCGTACGGTCGGCCGGAAGACATCGCGGACCCAGCGGTGGGCGAGCACCTCCGGCCGCGCGCCCAGCGGATCACCGGGCGCGTAGTCGTCCTGCGTGGCCATCCACGTCTCCAGGTCGTTGAGCAGGCTGCGGGCCTGGTTCTCCTCCGCGTCCAGACCGGTCAGCCGCAGCAGTTGCCGCTGGTGGTGGCCCGCGTCCACGACCTTCGGCACAAAGGTGACCGTGTCACCGTCCGGTGAGCGCTCGATCTGCATCTCCGCCACATCGAACCCGAGGTCGTTCAGGCGCCGGACGCGCGCGTCGATCGAGTGGCGCCGCGCCACCGGATACACCGACTGACGCGTCAGCTCATGCCACAGCTCGCTATACCGCTCGACGATGGCCTGGCCGAACAGCACCGGGTCGACCGAGGGGTGCAGGGAGCCGCTCGCCTCCAGGTCCATCAGCTCCCCCGCGATGTTCACCCGCGCCACCTCGACGTCGTACTCGCGCTGCCCGCTGGTCAGCCGCGGCTGGATCTGCCCGGTCTCGGCGTCCACCAGATACGCGGCGTACGCGCCCGCGTCGCGCCGGAAGAGGGTGTTGGACAGTGAGCAGTCGCCCCAGGCGAACCCGGACAGATGCAGCCTGACCAGCAGCACGGCGAGCGCGTCGAGCAATCGCTTGATCGTGCTGGGCCGCATGGTCGTCTCGAACATCGACCGGTACGGCTGCGACCCCACCAGATGCCGGGTGATCAGCGCGGGCTCCAGTGGCTCACCGTGTTCGTCGGTGCGCCCGGTGACCACCGCGAGCGCGTCCACCGCCGGTACGGCGAGCCGGTCCAGATCGCGCAGCAGCCCGTACTCCCGTACGGCCGCCCACTCGCCGACCTCCTTGACCGCGACCACCTCGCCGCCCGCCTGGGCGAACCGGACCACATGGCGGGAGATGCCACGCGGCAGCGTCACCAGATGCTCCGCCGGCCACTCCTCCAGCGGGATGTTCCACGGCAGATCGAGGAGGGAGGCCGGATGCTCGGGCGAGGTGGCGGTGATCTGCAGCTCCATGACACACCAGTGTGCGGCAGCGGCGCGCGATCAGGGACGGTCGGGCAGCGGGGTCCTCGCGGGCGCGCGCATGCCGTCGAGGACGACCGTGGCACACCGTTCGGCCTGGAGCCGGTCGGCGGGCAGATCGAGCACATAGCCTCCGCTGGTGGCCGACTTGGCGAGGAAGGGGATGTCCCGCCAGGACAGATCGGTGCGCAATGCGCCATTCCGCTGGGCGCGTTCGGTCAGCCGCCGTAGGAGATCGAGCAGTCTGAGACGGGCGGCGGCCACCTGGGGCCCGCCACGGTCGTCGAGGGATTCCGACAGGCCCGCGTTCTCGCCGGTGCGCAGGGCGAGTTCGGTGAAGAACCGGGAGAAGGCCGGCCAGCCGCCGTCCTCGGTGAGGGCCGCTTCGGCGCTGTCGGCGAGTTCGCCGAGCACATCGAGGAGGACGGCTTCCAGCAGTTGGGCCCGCTCGGGGAAGCGGCGGTAGACCGTGCCGACGCCGACTCCGGCCAGCCTGGCGATCTCGTGATAGCCGACGTCGAGGCCATGGGCCGCGACCGCCTGACGCGCGCCGGTCAGAACGCGGGCGGCGTTGCGCCGCGCGTCCGCGCGCGGTGGTCTCGCGGGCCGCTGTGCTGAGGGCATGCCTCAGCCTAGTCAGAAGTGGACAGATTCTGTCCACCTACGTACGCTGAACATTAAGCGGACAAGATGTGTCCACTTAGTGCTCGACATCAGGTCCGCCTACCCGGTCGAACGCCCCGCACACGCCTCCGCCCCGCCTCACCGAAGGGAGCCCCGGCCTTGAGCCATCTCGACGGCACCACGGCAGTGATCACCGGGGGGAGCGAGGGCCTTGGCTATGCCATCGCCGATGCCTTCGCCGCGGAGGGCTCCGACCTGGTGCTGCTCGACCCCGACCAGGACAAGCTCGACCGGGCCCGGGACGCGCTGGCCGGACACGGGACCACCGTGCGGACCATCTCCGTCGACCTCGCCGACCCCGGCGCCGTGACCACCGCCGCACACGAGGTGCTCGCGCTCACCGAGCGCGTGGACACCCTGGTCAACAACGCGGGGACGGCGCACTTCAGCCCCCTCGCCCAGACCTCCGCCGACACCTTCGACGCGATGCTCCACCTCAACGTCCGGGTGCCCTTCCTGCTCGCCCAGGCGCTGCTCCCGGCGCTTGTCGAGGGCCACGGCAGCATCATCAACATCACGAGCTACTGGGCGCACACGATGGTCGCCGACCGTCCGTCCGCCGCCTACTCCGCCACCCGCGGCGCCATCAACGCGATGACCAGGGCACTCGCCAATGAGCTGGGCCCGTCCGGCGTCCGGGTCAACGGCATCGCCCCCGGCGCCGTCCGCACCCCCGCCTACGAGCGGGACCATCTCGGCCCGATGAGCGCCGAGGAGCGCGACGGCCACGACCGCCGCGCCCGCGAGGCCTATCCACTGGGCCGGATCGGGGAGCCGCGGGAAGTGGCCGCCGCGGCGGCCTTCCTCGCCTCCCCGCGGGCCGGTTGGACGACCGGCACCACCGAGGAGGTCGCGGGCGGGCCGCCAGGCGGCCCCCGCTCCGTACCGTGAGCGCCAACAGTAGGCTGACCATCGCCGTCCACGTCCTGTCCTGGATGGAGCTCCATCGGCGGGACGGCCATGAGGTGGCCACCTCGGAGCAGATCGCGGCACGTGGCAACGCCAACCCCGTGGTCATCCGCCGCTTCCTGGGTGAGCTGCGCAAGGCGGGGCTCACCGAGTCCCGGATGAACACGAGAGGAACCACGATGTACGCGCTCTGGCTGCTCCTCGCAGTCGTCTCGGGCAGTCTGATAGCCGTGCAGTCCCGCCTCAACGGCGAGCTGGCCCACGGGATGCACGACCCCTACGCCGCGGCACTCATCTCCTTCGGCTCCGGTCTGGTCGTCATCTGCGCCGGGCTGCTCGCCGCGGGCGCCCGGCGCGCGGGGCGGGACGGCCGTACGGACCAGGGCGCGGGTACGGGGCAGGGCGACGGTACGGGGCAGGGCGCGGGTACGGGGCAGGGCGCGGGTACGGGACCCATCGCCCTGGTCCGCGCGGTGCGCCAACGCCGGCTGAAGTGGTGGCAGGTGCTGGGCGGGTGCGGTGGCGCCCTGCTGGTGCTCTCCCAGGCCGTCACCGTCACCGCACTCGGAGTGGCCCTGTTCACCGTGGCCGTGGTGGCCGGGCAGACCACCGGCGGGCTCGTCTTCGACCGCAAGGGCCTCGGCCCCGCAGGACCGCAGCCGCTGACCGCGCCCCGTGTCATCGGCGCCCTGCTCATCCTCGCGGCCGTCGCCGTCTCCACGGCCGGCAAGCTCACCGCGGGCTTCCCGTACTGGATGCTCGTCCTGCCACTCGTCGCCGGGGCCTGTGTGAGCTGGCAGCAGGCCGTCAACGGCCATGTCCGCGTCGCCACCGGCTCGGCCTCGACCGCGACCTTCACCAACTTCGCGGTCGGCGCGACCGCCCTGGCCACCGTGTTCGCCGTGCACGCGCTCGCGGTACGTGGGCCGCACACCCTCGCGGACCACTGGTATGTGTACCTCGGCGGACCGGTCGGCGTCGTGTTCATCGCCATCGCCGTCGCGGCCGTTCACCACCTCGGGGTGCTCATCCTCGGGCTGGCCACCATCACCGGTCAGCTGCTGGGGTCGCTCGCGCTGAACCTGGCCTTCCCCCGGGCGGGCGCCGAAGTGACCACGGCGACCTTCGTGGGCATCGGAGTGGCGCTGGCGGCCATCGCGATCGCCGCCCTTCCCCGGCGGCGCGGCCGGGCCTCGCGGACGGTGGCGGCCGGCGCCCGGGCCGCCGCGGACACCCGGCGGCCCGACCACAGTCCCCGATAGGCCACCGCGCAGCGCCGCCGCGCCCCGAACGCCGTGTCCGTTTTCCGCCAGCACACTGCCTGGGTCATGCCGCACAGTGGGGGTGTGATGAGCGAGGACGGCAGGTACGAGGCGGTGCGCAGCCGTGATGCGCGCTTCGGCGGCGCATTCTTCGTCGCCGTCGCCACGACCGGGATCCACTGCCGGCCGAGCTGCCCCGCGACCACCCCACGCCGTGAGAACGTCCGGTTCTTCCCGACCTCCGCCGCGGCCCAGGGCGCCGGTTTCCGGGCCTGCCGCCGCTGCCGCCACGACGCCGTACCCGGCTCCGCGCCGGGCCGCGAACCCGGCCGCGCCCTCCCGGTCGACCACGCCGTCCCGATCATCCGCATCGCGCGGCCGACGGCGTCCGCGCGGGCGTTCCACGCGTACGGGTGATATCGATCGGGTGGAATCAACAGGACTCCCCTTGACCGTACGTGAGCAATGCGGATCTTTCGTAACCCGCGTATTTCCGGCATGTGATGGGCGATGATCCCATACGTACCGACGGTGACCGGCGCCGGGTGCCACGGTCGGGCATCGGCATCCCGCTGGGCCATGGCGTGGCGGTGACCGGCAGCGACAAGAATCCGCCATTGTCCCGGACGGTGAAGCTCGCAGATCGCCGAAGCCGGGACCGCGCCGCCCGGGGCTCCCTGAGGGACGAGCTGATGGCCGGTCTCATTACCGCGGACGCACATGCCAGGCTCATATGTGTCCGATCGTGGCCATCTTTGAGCGGAGCGTGTTGTGCTGGGCACCGAACGCCAACTAGCCTCCGTTCAGCCCGTTACCGAACGCTCGTTTAGTCATTGACTCAGGGCATTCCGCGGCCACGGAGGAGACATGACCGACACGCTCACGGACGCGGCGACCGGCACGGACTCGGCCCCGGGCTACCCGATCGACAAGAGCATGCGCTGCCCCTTCTCCCCGCCCGCCGATCTGCGGAGGCTGCAGGCCGACGCCCCACTCCAGACGGTCCGGCTGTGGGACGGCAGCACCGCCTGGCTGGTCACCCGCTACGACGAACTGCGCCGCCGCCATGTGGCCTTCGGATACGGCGTCCACCAGTGTCTCGGCCAGCAGCCGGCCCGCGTGGAGCCGCAGGTCGTCTACGGCACCCTCTGCCGGCGCGTCCCCACCCGGCGGCCGGCCGCCGGCCTCGCCGAACTCCCCTTCAGGCACGACTCGACCGTCTACGGGGTCTACGAGCCGCCCGTCACCTGGTGACGGAGCTCCGCCTGCTCCCGTACGGCCCGCATCACCTCGCCCCCATCGTCCGGAGATATCCATGCTGGTGACCTTGCATCAGGACACATGCGTCGCCTCGGGCCAGTGCGTACTCGCCGCCCAGGACGTGTTCGACCAGCGGGACGAGGACGGCGTCGCCGTCCTGCTCGACGACAACCCCCCGGCCGAACTCCACGACGACGTCCGCCGGGCCGCCGCGATCTGCCCCGCCCTGGCCATCACCGTGGCCGAGTCGTGAGCACACCGGACAACGTGGTCGTCGTGGGCGCCTCGGTCGCCGGGCTCACCACGGCCGTGACCCTGCGCTCCCTGGGGTACGGCGGGAAGCTCACCCTCATCGGCGACGAGCCCCACACCCCCTACAACAGGCCCCCGCTGTCCAAGCAGATCCTGGTCGGCGCCTGGCAGCCGGACCGGATCAAGCTGCGCACGGACGAGGAGCTGTCCGCCCTCGACGCGAAGCTGCTGTTCGGCAGGTCCGCCACCGGACTGGACATCGCCGCGCGGCGGGTCCTGCTGAACGACGGCGACACCGTCCCGTACGACGCCCTGGTCATCGCCACCGGCGTCATCCCGAGCAGTCTGCCCGACGCGCACCATCTGGCCGGGGTGCATCTGCTGCGCACGCTCGACGACACCCTCGCCCTGCGCGCCGAGTTACGTCGCGGGCCCAAGGTGGCGGTGGTCGGCGCGGGCTTTCTCGGCGCCGAGGCGGCCTCGGCCTGCCGCAGGATGGAACTCGACGTCACCATGATCGATCCACGCCCGGTGCCCATGCGGCGTCAGTTCGGCGACCGGATCGCCGGCCTCGTCGGGCAGCTGCACCGGGACAACGGCGTGTCCATGCGCTGCGGCACCGATGTGAAACGGTTCCTCGAGGAGAACGGCCGGGTGACCGGGCTCGAACTGACCGATGGCACGGTACTCGACGCCGATGTCGCTGTGGTCGCCATCGGCGCCACCCCGGCGGTCGGCTGGCTGGCCGGATCCGGCCTCGAACTGCGCAACGGCGTCGAATGCGACGCCACCTGCCGGGCGGCGCCGGACATCTACGCGGCCGGGGACGTCGCCTCGTGGCACAACAACCACTTCGACCGCCGGATGCGGCTGGAGCACCGGCTGAACGCGACCGAGCAGGCCCAGGCCGTCGCCCGCAACCTGCTCGGCGCGAACGAGCCGTTCGCCCCCGTGCCGTACTTCTGGACCGACCAGTACGACGCCCATATCCAGGCGTACGGCATCTTTCCCGCCGACGCCGAGCTCGCCGTGGTGCACGGCGAGCTGGACAACCGCCGCTTCGTCGTGGCGTACGGCCACCGGGGCCGGGTGGTCGGAGTGCTCGGCTGGAACAGCCCTCGTGAGGTGCGCACGCTCCGGGAACTCGTGGTCGACCGGGCGGCCTGGTCTTCGATCGCGGCCGGGGCGGGTCAACGCGACTGGTAGGAGCGGTGCGCGGCCGGTCGCGGAGGCGGCGGCCGGCGCGCCGGGTGACCCGGCCGACACCTGTCGGCCAGCCGCCGGTGACCGCGGCGTCAATTTTCGGCCATGCGCCACGGCAAGTCTGGGCGGGTGCTGGTCCGTCGTCTTCTCGTCCAAGGTGTCGCCGTCGCTCCACACCACTGTCGGCTGCTCGGGCTCGCAGGCTCGGTGGCCCTGGCGGCGGGCGGAGCGACGGCTGGAGCGCTGCCCGTGGGGGAGGTCCTCACCCCGGACTCCGGGAGAGCGGCGATCGGGTTGGCCGTCACCTATTTCGGACTGGTTCTGCTGGTGGCGGCGTGGTGGTGGCTGGGGCGCGCGGTGCGTGGCCCGCGGCCGCCCAGCCGGCGCAGCCTGCTGCTGACGCTCGTCACGTGGGCGGCTCCGCTGCTGCCCGCGCCCCCGCTGTTCAGCCGGGATGTGTACAGCTATCTCGCGCAGGGCGCCATGGTGCACGCGCGGATCGATGTCTATACGCATGGCCCCGTACGGCTCGGTGGACCACTCGCGGCCGAGGTGGCGCCGGGATGGCAGCACACTCCGACGCCCTACGGCCCGGTGTCCCTCGCGTTCGAGAGCGCGATCGCGCATGCCTCGCGCGCCGAACTGTCCCTCGGCGTCCTGGGGTTGCGGCTGCTCGCACTGCTCGGGGTGGCGGTGATGGTGCTGGCCCTGCCGGTTCTCGCGCGGCGCTGCGGCACCGATCCGGGCGCCGCGCTGTGGCTCGGGGGGCTCAACCCTCTGTTGCTGCTGCATTTGGTGGGCGGGGCGCACAACGATGCCCTCATGCTCGGACTGCTCGGCGCCGGTCTGGTGGCCGCGACGGGCCGGTGGCCCGCGTGCGGTGCGGTGCTGGTGACGCTCGCCGCCCTGGTCAAGGCGCCTGCGGCGCTGGGGCTGCTGGCGGTCGCCTCGCTCTGGGTGCGCCAGGTGGAGGGCCGTAGGCGGCGGGTCGGGGCGGTGCTGGCCACCGCCGCGCTGGCGCTCGCCACCACGGGCGTGGCAACGGCCGTCACCGGCACCGGATACGGCTGGATCACGGCCCTGAGCACCCCGGCCTCACCCGACAACTGGGCGCTGACCAGCGCCCTCGGCCGGGCCACCGGCGCCCTGCTGGACGCCGTCGGCAGCGGTCTGGCGCCGCTGGCCACCCCGGCGTGGCATGTGCTGGGGCTGGTGGTGACCGCCGTCGTCATATCGGCCGCCTGGCTGCGTCCGCCCCGGCGCCGCCCGCTGTACGCACTGGGGCTGAGTCTGATGGCGGTGGCCGTGCTGGGCCCGGCGATCCGGCCCTGGTACATCCTGTGGGGGATGTTCCTCATCGCGGCGGCGGCGCCGAGCGGGCAGGTGCGGCGTGCGGTCGCGGCGGCGAGCGGGGTCCTGGCCCTGGCCGTACTGCCCAGCGGCTTCGCCCCGGATTCGCGACAGCTGACGTTCGCGGTCTGCGGGGGCACGCTGGCGCTGTGTGCGCTGTGGTGCGCACAGCACACACCGGGCTTCGCCACCGCCCCCGGGCTGTCCACCGCGAAGGGCGGCCGCCGGCCGGAGCGTTCGGCATGACGGGGCCCACCACGACGCGCGGGCGGCTGCTGCTGGCGCTCGGTCTCACCGGAGCCTCGATGCTCTTCCTGGTCACCGTCCCGCTGCACCGGCACTGGTTCGATCTGAACGTCTACTACGAGGCGGTCGGCCACTGGCTGCGGGACGGCCGGATCTATGACTTCACCATCCCCGGGGCGGACGGCACGGACTACGGATTCACCTATCCGCCCTTCGCCGCGCTGTGCATGCTGCCGATGGCCCTGGTGAGCTGGCCGGGCGCGATCACGATCAGCATGCTGCTCAATGCGGCCGCCTCGGCCACCCTGCTGTCCTGGCTGATCGGTCCGGCCGTCCGCCGGCAGGGCTGGAACAAGTGGTTCGCCTTCATCGTGGCGGCCTGTCTGTTCGCCCTGCTGGAACCGGTCCGGGACACCTTCAGCTTCGGACAGGTCAATCTGCTGCTGCTGGTCCTCGTGTTCTCGGACGCGTGGCTGCTGTCCACGGGGCGTGGCCGGTTCGCAGGCAGCGGGATCGGGCTCGCCGCCGCGATCAAGCTCACCCCGGCGATCTTCATCATCTATCTGCTCGTCACACGGCGGTGGCGGGCCGCAGGTGTGGCCACGGGCACGGCGGTGGCCGCCACGCTGCTGGCCGCGTGGGTGGCACCGGGCGCCTCCCGGGTCTACTGGACCGAGGCGCTGTGGGACACGAACCGGATCGGGGTGCTCTCGTATGTCTCGAACCAGTCGTGGGACGGGGTGCTGGCCCGGCTGCTCGCGCCGGTGCAGCCGAGCGGGGCGGTGTGGGCGGTCGGTGTACTCGCCATCCTGGCCGTATGGGCCCACCGGGTACGCGGCGCGGCGGCCGTCGGGGACGAGGTGGCGGGGTTCGCGCTGACCGGCATCGCCGCCTGCCTGATCAGCCCGATCACCTGGGTGCACCATCTGGTCTGGCTGATTCCGGCCCTGGCGGTGCTCGCGGACACCGGACTGCGGCCGGGTGCGCCACCGGCCCGCCGCCGGCTCCTGCTGCGCGCGTCCGCCGCGATCTACGTGATCCTCTGCAGCAGCCTGGTGTGGCTGTGGCGCTTCGACTTCACCGGGGTGAGCGGCTTCCTCGGCAGCAACGCCTACGTATGGATCTGCCTCGGGCTGCTGCTCGCGCTTCCGCTGCGCGGCGACGCGGCGCAGACGCTGAGCGGACAGCCGCATCCGGCACACATCCCAGGAGCGGGAATGTCCGGACCGATACCGAAAGCGACACGGTAGCCCATGCGGCGACCAGCCCGCCTGCCTGCGTACCGCGGGATTCCGGTGCGCCGGATCCTGTGTCTGCTGCCGCTGGTCGTCGTCGGCGTATGGGCGGTCCAGCACCGTTCGCTGATCGGCTCCGGCGCCCGGCAGATGCTGACGGCGAATCCGTACTGGCTGCTCACGGCGGTGGCGACGACCGGGCTCGGCTGGGTCGCGGTGTCCTTCGCGCGGCAGGGCGCGGTGCTGGAACGGCTTCCGGCCAAACGGCTGTTCGCCACCCAGTTCGCCGCGGGGGCCGCCAACCATCTCCTGCCGTCGGGGATCGGCGCGAGCGCGGTCAATATCCGCTTCATGACGGGCTGCGGTCTGCCGGCCGCCCGCTCCTCGGCCGCGCTCGCCCTGTACTTCCTCGCGGAGGCGACGACCCGGATCGGGCTGCTGGTCGTCCTGTTGCCGGCCTTCCCCGAGGCGCTGCACCTCGGCCCGCTGCTCCCGGATCGGGTCGGCACAGCGGTGGTGGCGGGGGTGGTGGCGGCGGTCTGTGCGCTGGTGCTGGGGGTGGTGATGATCCGCCCGGTGCGCAGGATCGTCCGTACCTTTCTGCGGACCGCGCTGGCCGACGCCCGCTCCCTCCATACGCGGCCGTCCCGGGCGCTGGCCCTGTGGGGAGGCTCACTGGCGTTTCCCCTGCTGCAGGCGGCGGGGCTGGTGGCGGTCGGTCTCGCGCTGGAGCTCGAGGTGCGGCCACCGCATGTGATGCTCGCCTATCTGGCCGCCACAGCGGTGGCCGCCGTGATCCCCTCCCCCGGTGGCATCGGCTCGGTCGACGCGGCGCTGGTCATCGCGCTCGTCGCGGCGGGGGCTCCGGTCGACTCCGCCACCTCCACGGTGCTCGCGTACCGCTTCATCACGGTGTGGCTCCCGCTGATCCCGGGTGCGCTGGTGCTGGGCACGCTGGTGCGATCAAAGATCGTCTGAGTGTGCTCACGTCCGCGTCCGCTCACCCGCGTCGCAGGGTGAGCACGTCGTCGTGCTGGACGTCGACGTGTGAGCCGAGGCGGGAGCCGGCCCGGTCGAGGGATCTGCGGAGCCAGGCGACGTCCGGGTGGCCGGCGCGCCGCAGCCGCATCTGCCGTGACTGCAACGGCACCATACGGACGTCGATGAGCCGGCCAGTGTCCGGCTCCACCGTGACGAAGTAGAGAAGCCGCAGGTCGTCCCGGTACTGCTCATAGCCACCGATGCCCTCGTAGTCGTCGATGAGGTCGCCGCAGCCGTAGAGGATCAGCTTGCCGCGGTACACCTCGGCGGGGCGGGGGTGGTGCGAGGAGTGGCCGTGGACGAGGTCGACGCCACCGTCGATCAGGGCGTGGGCGAAGCGGATCTGATCCGCGGAGACCTCGTATCCCCAGTTGCCGCCCCAGTGGATCGAGGCGACGGCGATATCGCCCGGTCGTTTGATCTGCCGCACCCGGTCGGCGATCGCCACCGCGCGGCCGTCCGACAGCTCGGCGATGTAGTCGACCCCGGGCCGGTCGTCGGTCGCCGCCCAGCGGCCCGGGATGCCGCTGGAGGCCGCCCCGAAGGAAAAGACCAGGACGCGCCGGCCGTCACCGGCCGGGACGATGGCGGGGCGCCGCGCGGCGGCCGCGTCGCGGCCCGCTCCCGCCACCCGGAGCCCGGCGGCGGCCAGGGTGTCGAGTGTTTCCTCGAGTCCGCTCCGCCCGCCGTCGAGCACGTGGTTGTTGGCCAGGACGCAGACATCGGGCCGGGCCACGGTCAGGCAGGGGAGATTGGCCGGGCTCATCCGGTAGTGGACCTCTTTGCCGGAGGCGAATTCGCCACTTCCCGTGATGCTGGTCTCCAGGTTCAGCACCCGGACATCGGGCGCGGTCTCGTCCAGCACCGACAGGGCGTCGCCCCAGGGCCAGGAGAAGTCCACCGGCCATGGAATCGGGCCGTTCACCTCCTCGGCCAGCTCGACATAGGCCCGGGAGTCGCGGATGTACGGCTCCCGCAGCTCCGGGTCGCCGGGGTGCGGCAGGATCTGGTCGACGCCGCGGTCGAGCATCACATCGCCGCACACGAACAGCGTCAACGCATCGCCGTGCATACTCTCCAACGTAAGTCTTCACCCGCTGTGACGCCCATCGCCCGGTCGGCGCCCGGGGCCGGGCCCCGACCGGGCCGGGGACCGCACAGGCCCCGAGGCTCCGCGGGGCCCGACGACCGCCGGCGGGGCG
The DNA here is from genome assembly GCF_040606675.1 of Streptomyces sp. NPDC005393. NCBI lineage: Bacteria > Bacillati > Actinomycetota > Actinomycetes > Kitasatosporales > Streptomycetaceae > Streptomyces > Streptomyces sp. NPDC005393. The sequence goes on from NZ_JBEXFG010000014.1 coordinate 50,804, forward strand.
CGGTGACCAAGGTTTACGGAGGCTTTTCCGTCGTTTCTCCCATGGGCCGTTGTGCGGTCCTGCCGGGCGGAAGAGACTGCCCCGGTTCCCCGCACCACTTCGGACGCCCCCCAGGAGACCCGGACCCTTATGACCTCCATAGACCGTCGAAGTTTCATGCAACTCGCCGGCACCACCACCGCCGTGTCCCTGCTGTCCACCAGCATCGCGCGCGCCGCGGAGATCCCGGCGAACCGCCGGACCGGAAGCCTGCGGGACGTGGAGCACATCGTGGTCCTGATGCAGGAGAACCGTTCGTTCGATCACTACTTCGGCACCCTGCGCGGAGTGCGGGGATTCGGCGATCCGCGTCCGGTGCGCCTGCCCAGCGGCAAGCCGGTGTGGCACCAGTCGGACGGTACGAAGGACGTGCTGCCGTTCCGCCCCGAGGTGAACGACCTCGGGCTGCAGTTCCTCCAGGACCTCAACCATGACTGGAAGGGCGGCCACGCGGCCCTCAACCAGGGTGCGTACGACAAGTGGGTACCGGCCAAGACCGCTACCACGATGGCGTACCTGACCCGTGAGGACATTCCCTTCCACTACGCGCTGGCCGACACGTTCACCATCTGCGACGCCTACCACTGCTCGTTCATCGGCAACACCGACCCGAACCGCTATTACATGTGGACCGGTTACACGGGCAACGACGGGGTGGGCGGCGGCCCGGTCCTCGACAACGCCGAAGCCGGCTACGGATGGACCACCTACCCCGAGCGGCTGGAGAAGGCCGGGGTCTCCTGGAAGATCTACCAGGACATCGGTGACGGCCTCGACGCCGCCGGCGGCTGGGGCTGGATCGAGGACGCCTACCGCGGCAACTACGGCGACAACTCGCTGCTGTACTTCAACCAGTACCGCAACGCCGCTCCGGGCGACCCGCTCTACGACAAGGCCCGCACCGGCACCAACGCCAAGGCCGGCGACGGCTTCTTCGATATCCTCCGGGCCGATGTGAAGGCCGGAAAGCTGCCGCAGGTCTCCTGGATCGCGGCGCCCGAAGCCTTCACCGAGCATCCCAACTGGCCCGCCAACTACGGTGCTTGGTATATCGCCCAGGTGCTCGACGCACTCACGTCGAACCCGGAGGTGTGGAGCAAGACGGCCCTCCTCATCACCTACGACGAGAACGACGGCTTCTTCGATCACATCGTGCCGCCGTACGCACCCGCCTCACCCCAGCGGGGCGCCTCGACCGTGGACACCACCGGAGAGCTGTTCCCCGGCTCGTCCTCGCAGGTGGCGGGTCCCTACGGGCTGGGGCAGCGGGTCCCGATGCTCGTGGTGTCGCCGTGGAGCAAGGGCGGCTGGGTGTGCTCCCAGACGCTCGACCACACCTCGATCCTGCGGCTGATCGAGCAGCGGTTCGGCGTCAAGGAGCCGAACATCTCGCCGTGGCGGCGCGCGGTGTGCGGAGATCTGACCGCGGCCTTCGACTTCGCACGGACCGACGCCCGCGTCCCGGCCCTTCCGGACACCAGCGGCTATCTGCCGAAGGACCACGACCGCCACCCCGACTATGTGCCGGCGCCCCCGGCGAAGCCCTCCCTGCCCCGGCAGGAGCCCGGACTGCGCCGCACCAGGCCGCTGCCGTACGACCTGTCCGCCGACGCCACGACCGGCGCCGACGGCACCCTGCGGGTCGGTTTCGTCAACCGCGGCGAGGCCGCGGCGCACTTCCACGTCACCTCCGCCACGCACACCGGCGGGCCGTGGGGGTACACGGCCGAGGCAGGCAAGCAGCTGGCCGGAAGCTGGCCCAGGTCCGCGCCGGACAAGGGCGGGTACGACATCGAGGTGTACGGGCCGGCCGGTTTCCTGCGCCGGTTCACGGGCCACGCCACCGGCAAGGGGCCCGAGGTGAGCGCCCGCCATGACCGTAAGACCGGGCAGATCAGGCTGACCCTCACCAACGAGGGCAGTACGACGGTCCGGCTCACCGTCACGGACCACTACCACGAGGAGAAGACGGCGACCCACCGACTGAAGCCGGGCGGGCGCGTCGTGCACACCGCGGACCCCCGCGAGAGCCACCACTGGTACGACCTGTCGGTGGTCTCCGACCACGACAGCGGCTATCTGCGGCGGCTGGCCGGCCATGTGGAGACCGGCCGGGCGGGCATGAGCGACCCCGCCCTCGCGACGGACTGAACCACCCGCCCGACATCAGGGGCCACACCCCGCGCGTCCGTCCGGCTCCCCGCCGGACGGACGCGCGGTGCGTAGGGGACGCGGAGTCAGGCCCGGTTGCCCGAGGCGCGGGTGCGGAAGCCGGCCGGGGTCTCGCCGGACCGGCGCCGGAAGAACTTGGTGAAGACCGTGGCATCGGGGAAGCCGAGCCGCTCGCCGATGGCCATGGCGGGCAGATCGGTGTGCACCAGCAGCCGCTTGGCCTCGAGCAGCACCCGGTCGTCGATGAAGCGCTTGGCGCCGCATCCGGCGATGGCGCGGGTCGCGCGGGTGAGGCTGCGGGCGCTGTAGCCCAGCCGCTCGGCGTAGTCCTCGACCCGATGCGTACGGGTGAAGTCGCGCTCCACCGCCCGCTGGAAGCGACGGAACGCCTCGCTGCCCGCCGCGTCGCCGTTCTGGACGCCCGGCAGATGCGCCAGGCGCAGCACGAGCACCGCGACCAGATGGCGGACCATCTCGATATGCGCCTCCAACGGCGCGGCCATCGCCCGGTACTCGCTCTCCAGCAGGTCCAGGACGCCGCGTACGGCCTGGGCGGCGGCGCCCTCGGGGACCAGCGGGCGCTGCCGGGCGCGGCGGTCCAGCCGGGCGGCCGCGGCGGTGGCGGCGCCCAGGTAGCCGGGCGGGAAGAGCACGACGGTGCCCTCGGCGGCGGTGAGATCGGAGCGGAACTGGTGGATCTGCCCGGGGCGCACCCACATCCAGCTCCCCTCGGTGAGCTCATGCTCGGTGAAGTCCACCGAGCAGCGCAGCACCCCGGAGCGCACGGTGATCAGCTGGTGGAAGGTGAGCCGCATCGGGGCGTACACGTCGAGGTCGTGGCCCCGGGCGCGGGCGAACAGGCCGGGGAAGTCCAGGACCGCCGCTCCCGGCGGGGCTCCCACGGAGGGCCGGAACGGGGCCTCGACCTCAGCCTGTCCGTTTCTGTCCATAGCGCGTCTTCAGTCTACGGCCGGGTTGCCCTCGTCCGCATCCAGCGTGGAGCGCGAGGCGATGACTCGGTGACCGAAAGAGTCACCGTAGGTGCCCGCCGTCCCGCCGCTGCGGACGAAGGCGGCGCAGGGCCCGCGTCCCGCGTGATCGCCGGATCCCCCCGGCACAACTCCGCGCGCCCGGCGGCCGATGCCACGGCTGGTGTCGGCGGCGCCGGGCGCGGGCGCCACCGTACAATCCGGCTCCGAACGATCCCTCGTGAGGAGCGTGCCCGTGCCCGGCCATCGATCCATCACCGACGCCGAGAAGCTGGTCGAGGCCAAGCTCGGCGGTCTCCCCCTCCACCGTGAGCAGATGGCCATGGTGTCCAACATCTACCGGGCCGCCTCGGCGGTGCGGCAGCACCTGGAGAACTCCGTGCTGCGCGGCTGCGATCTGACCTGGACCGCGTTCGTGGTGCTCTGGGTGGTCTGGATCTGGGGTGAGTCGGAGACGCGGAAGGTGGCGGAGGAGGCGGGCATCTCCAAGGGCACGCTCACCGGGGTCTCACGCACCCTGGAAGCCAAGGGGCTGATCAGACGCTCCCGCCACCCCAGCGACGGCAGGCTGGTGCTCCTCAGCCTCACCGGGGAGGGCGCATCGCTGATGCGGCGGGTCTTCCCGGAGTTCAACGAGGAGGAGGCGTTCGTGACCGCGCCCCTGACCGACGAGGAGTGCCGGCAGACCGCGGAGGCGCTGCGCCGGGTCGTCCTCCAGGTCGAGACCCGTGGCGAGGAGCGCCGCCTGACCCTGCTGGACGGCGCCGAGCCCGCGCCACGCCGCAGCGGACGCCGCCCCAAGGCGTGAGGGACAGCCCGGCCCGGGGGCCAGCGCCACGACCCGGTCCCCGACATACCCGGGCCGGTCGTCAGCCGGACGACTTCTCGGACGTCCCCTCCCATGTCTCGTCGAACAGGTCGAGCATGGCCCGCCACGAACGCTCGGCGGATGGCTCGTGGTAGCCGATCCCCGGGCGGAGGGACGGATCCGGGTCGAGGTCCGGGTGGGTGAAGCTGTGCAGGGCGCCACCGAAGATGATCATCCGCCAGTCCACCCCGGCGGCCCGCATCTCCTCCTCGAACATCCGGCGCTGCTCGGCCGGGATGAACGGATCCTCGGAGCCCACACAGACGAGGACCTTGCCGGTGATGCGGGCGGCGTCCTCGGGCCGGGTGGTCATCAGGCTGGGGTGAAAGCCGACGACGGCTTTGAGATCCGTGCCGCCGCGGGCGAGTTCGAGGGCCATGGTGCCGCCGAGGCAGTAGCCGATGGCGGCGAGCCGCGCCGGATCGGTCCTGGGTTCGGCGAGGAGTACGTCGAGCCCGGCGCCGCCGAGCGTACGGAGCCGATCGGGATCGGCGAGCAGCTCATTGACCCGGGCGAACATCTCCTCCCGGTCCTCGATGAACCGTCCCCCGCCGTGGTAGTCCAACGCGAAGGCGACATAGCCGAGACCGGCGAGCCGGTCGGCCCGCATGCGCTGATGCTCGGTGAGGCCGGGGCCCTCATGGGCGATCAGCACCGCGGGGCGTCGGCCGGTGCCGTCGGGCAGCGCCAGATGCCCTGCCATCGTCACGCCGTCCACCGGGTACGCGATCTCCCTGGTCGTCACCATCGCTTCACTCCTCAGCCGTGGGGTGTCGATCCGAACTGGGCGAAGCTAACAGCGGTCGCGCGCCGGGCGACCGCTGTTTCGCTCAGGGGCGATCCCCTCTGCCGATGGCGAAGTGGGACCCGTGGCCGACTGATGCGTGGCAGAGTGCGGCCATGGACTATCCAGCCCATTTCGGCCGTGAAACCGTGGCGTTCGAGGCCGCCGCTCGTCGTGCCGCCGCCGGGGGCGACGCGCCGCTGATCCCCTCCTGTCCCGACTGGACGATGTCCGATCTGGTGCTCCATCTGGGCGGGGTGCACCGCTATGTCGCCCGGATCCTATGTCGGCGAGCATGAGGTTCGCTGTCGCTGTCACGGGCCGAACGTAGAAGCCGGCGGCGCGCACCTCTGGCCCTGGGGTGAAACCATGGTCGGGGAACGACGAGCGAGGGAGCCACGCATGAACAGCGCGGATCTGCTGGCCGACGCCTTCGGGCGGGTGTACGAGGCGGTGCACTCGGCCGTGGAGGGGCTCACCACGGACGAACTCGCCGTACGGCTCGACAGCGGGGCGAATTCGATCGCCTGGCTGGTGTGGCATCTGACCCGCATCCAGGACGACCACATCGCCGACGCCGCGGGCACCGAGCAGCTCTGGACCGCCGAGGGCTGGTACGACCGGTTCGGCCTGCCGTTTCCCCCGGCGGCCACCGGCTACGGGCACCGGAGCAAGGACGTGGCGGCAGTGCGGGTGGCGCCCGAGCTGCTCACCGGGTACTACGACGCCGTGCACGAGCGCACGATCGCTTATGTGCGGGGGCTCAGCGACGCCGATCTCGACCGGGTCGTGGACGAGACGTGGAGCCCGCCTGTAACCCTCGGCGTCCGGCTGGTCAGCGTCATCTCGGACGATCTGCAACACGCCGGTCAGGCGGCCTTCATCCGCGGCGCGATCCGCAGACGATAGCCACGGCCACGCTCGGCGTGCGGGGGCGTCGAGCGAGTATGTGCTCGTCGGTGGCGGGTTCCGGGTGGACTGGCACGGGTCCGGCAACCTCGCCACCGCCTCCTTCCCCGCCACCGAGACCTCCTGGAAGGCGCGGTCGAAGGACCATCTGGTCTCGGATCCCGCCAATATCCGGGTGTTCGCCATCGCGCTGCGCCGCTATCTGCGGGTCGGGACGGTGTCGAACAGCTTCACCAGGGCCGATTCCGGTCAGTCCCCGCACCCGGCCGCCGTGGCGTCCGTGACCCCCGGCTACGCGCTGACGGGAGGTGGCGCGGAGGTGCACTACCGCAACGGGGGCAATCTGCTCTGGAAGCTGGAGCCGACCACCACCCAGACGCCGAGCTTCAGCGCGGCGTCCAAGGACCACCATGGGTCCGACCCGGCCACCATCACGGCCTACTCGGTGGGCATCCGCCTCTTCTGACGGCGTCCGCCCCGGCCCTCCGCCGGCGCCGCCCCTCAGCGCCGTACCTGGATCAGCGCATGGGTGCCGCTCGTACGCCAGGTGTTCTCCTGGGCGTTCAGCGCGGTCTCGGTGCGCTCGTCGAGACCGACGATCACGTCCGACTTGAGGGTGCGCAGCGCGGCCACCGGGCCGGGGAAGTATCCGGTGCGGGCGGCGAAGGAGGTGGTCGGGGGCCACATGCGGTCGCCCACAAGGCGCCGGTAGTTCAGATCGCCCTTCATCACGGTGAGGGTGGCGTCGGCGAACTCGCGCCGCAGGTCGTCGGGCATCTCGGCGTACGGCAGCGGGGCGCGGAAGAAGTCGTGCACCCGGACGGTGAGACGGCCGTCGCCCATGGCCGCCCACAGCCGCTCGCCGACCTCGGTCGCGGCACCCTCAGCCCGGATCAGATGACGCAGAGCATCGATGACATCCGCGGTGGTGGCGTCGGAGACGTAGTAGGGATACGGCTTGACCTGCAGAACGGCCCGCTCGGCGCGCCGGTGGCGCAGTACGTGGTCGATGAGGATGAGATCGGGGATCAGCTCGCGCCCGGCGTTGTCCGCGACCACGCACAGCGTGGCCGGGGCGCCGCCGGGCAGCAGCGACCACAGCGCCTGCGCGTCGTCGGCGACGAGCGGTGGCGCCTCCCCGCCACCCGGTTCGGCGCCCTCGGCGGTGACACGGAAGCCGAGGTCGGCGCGGTTGCCCCAGAGCGAGCCGTGCACCAGCGCGCTCGCCTGCTCCTCGACGGGCAGCCGCAGGATGTTGTCGAGCGCGGCCAGTTCCGCGTCGGCCTCGGGGCTGTGCAGCTCGGCGTGTTTGAAGGGCCGGAAGGGATCGATGCCCCGCCAGGGGCCGTTCGTGAAGTAGCCGACCGCTTCGAGGAGTTGGCGGTAGAAGTAGCTCTCGGCCCAGAGGAAGGGGACCTCGAACCAGGACCGGCCGAAGTACTCCCGCCCCCACGCCTGCCAGCGGTCGTGATCGTACGCGGTGGGTGTGAGCGGTGTGATGACACCCTCGGCGGTGTTGTCGCGCAGGGCATCGAGCGCACGGTGCTGTTCGGGGCCGTACGGAAAGGCGTCGCGCACCTTCTCGATCAGCGCCGGATGCCGCTCGGCCAGCACACTCCGGGAGAACGAACCGGGCTCATCGCTCAGGATCACGGGCGCGTCGGCGGCGTCGGACATGGCGCAAGGATGGCATACGCGCTCCCAGGAGCCGACGCTTCACTCACCGGGGGGCGGCCGGCAGGGAGGCCGGGAGCTACCAGTGCGCGGGCCGGGTGAGCGCCGAGGGCAGCCTGGTGGCGGCGTCGCCCCTGGCCGCGTTGAGCTGCGCCTGGGTGAGGAAGAGGGCATCCGTCAGATCGGCCCCGCGCAGATCGGCGTCGCGCAGATCGGCCCCGATCAGATCCGCCGCGGTCAGATCGGCCCGCCCCAGGTCGGCCGCGATGAGATAGGCCCCGCGGAGGTTGGCGCCACGCAGATCGGCGCCCTGGAGACGGGCGCCGATGAGATCGGCGCCCCTGCGGTTCTTCTTCTTGCCCGGGATCCTGGCCCGGACGAGCTCGCTCGTCCGCAGCAGCAGCTGGTTGACCTCGGCGCGGTGTGCCGCCACATCCAGCTCCATGAGGTCCTGGGCGGCGCCGCGGGTGAGGCGCTCCGTCTCGCGCAGGGCGTGGCGCAGCTCCCGGTGGAGGGGGCGGGCCGGCGTGAGGGTCAGCGCCTCGGTGAGGTACCACAGGAGTTCATGGAGCTGCCGCATGACAGGGAACACCGCGAACATCCGCGAGGCGGTCTCCGGGTGCCGCCGCCAGTCGCGGCCCTCGAAGGTGAGCTGGGAGACCTTCTGTCCGGCGCCGAAGCAGTCGAAGACCGTACAGCCCGAGAAGCCCTCCTCCCGCAGCCGGGTGTGGATGCCGCAGCGGAAGTCCGTCCGCAGATTGCCGCAGGGCTCCCCCGCGTCCTTGGTCGTGGCGAAGTCCGCCGACGCCGCGAAGGGCAGCGCGACGCAGCACAGCCCGAAGCAGCCGGCGCAGTCGGCCTGCAGTTCAAGGCGGTCCGTGGGGGCGGACGAGGCTTCGGGGGTGAGTGACACCGGGCGTGGTCTCCGCTTCGCGAGGCGCACCGCGGCGTACGGCGGTGCTCGGCATGGGCCCCTATTCTCCCAGCCCGGTGGCGGTACGGGACGGGCGCCCGGGGCGGCTGCGGGCTCAGCCGGGAATGATGAGTTCGATCCCGTAGGCCGCGATCGCCAGACACGCGGCGAAACACAGCAGCGCCGTGGCCGCGGCCACCTTGTCGGGTCCGCCGTGAGCGGCCCCGGGGTGCGGCGCGCCACCGCGGGCCCACGCGGCGATGCCGAGCGAGAACATCACGACCACCAGCACGGTGATCCCGAGACTGACCCCGAAGACTCCTCCGAGGGTGCTCCATTCGATGTCCATCTCGTTCGGTTTCCTCTCCTACGGCCCTGCGACGGCCCTGCGACGGCTCCTCCGGCGCGGGGTCACGCGGCCGAGCGCACGGTGTCCCCGGCGTGCTCGGGGGCAGGCAGCTCATTGACGTTGTCCGGGTTCACCGGGCGACGGCGGGACAGCACGCAGAAGCCCACGGCCGCCACGAGAGCGACGCCCGCCACCAGGGCCACACCCCCGTCGCCCTGGTCCGCCACCCAGGCCGCGACGCCGCCCACGGCCGCCGCCGCGGGCAGCGTCAGCAGCCAGGACGCGGCGATCCGCCCGGCGATGCCCCAGCGCACCTGGGCGAGTTTGCGGCCCAGCCCCGCGCCCAGGATGCTGCCCGTGCAGACCTGGGTGGTGGACAGCGCGAAGCCCATGTGCGACGAGGCGAGGATGACCGCGGTCGCGCTGGTCTCGGCCGCGAAGCCCTGCGGCGCCTGAATGTCGGTGAGCCCCTTGCCCATCGTCCGGATGATCCGCCACCCCCCGGCATACGTGCCCAGGGAGATGGCGAGCCCCGCGCTGAGCACCACCCACCACGGCGGTCCGGAGCCGTGGCCGAGCACACCGCCGGTGATGAGGGTGAGGGTGATGACGCCCATCGTCTTCTGGGCGTCATTGGTGCCGTGTGCCAGGGCCACCAGGGAGGCGGAGCCCACCTGGCCGGCGCGGAACCCCTTGCTGACGGTGCGGGTGGCCGCCCGCCGGGTGATCACATAGGCCAGATAGGTGGCGAGCATGGCCACCACGCAGGCCACGACCGGTGAGGCGACCGCCGGAATCACGATCTTCTGGAAGATCGCGTCGAAGCGCACCGCCGATCCGCCCGCCCCCACCCACACCGCGCCGATCAGCCCTCCGAACAGGGCGTGCGAGGAACTCGACGGCAGGCCGACGAGCCAGGTGATCAGATTCCACAGGATCGCCCCGATCAGCCCCGCGAAGATCATCACTGGGGACACCTTGATGTCGTCGACGATGCCGTTGGAAATGGTCTTGGCCACTTCCGTGGAGAGGAACGCCCCCGCCAGATTGAGCACCCCGGCGATGGCCACGGCGACCCGGGGGGACAGCGCGCCCGTGGCGATGGAGGTGGCCATGGAGTTGGCGGTGTCATGGAAGCCGTTGGTGAAGTCGAAGGCCAGCGCCGTGAGGATCACGGCCACCAGAAGGAAGGAAACAGAATCCATTCCGGACCTCCCACACCTGGGGCGATCCGCCACACTCGGCGTCGGACCGGCCGTGCGAAGACCGCTGCCTGATTCCCACGCTAAGCGCGGAGTCAGACAGTCGCCAACGCGGGTGTCCGGCCAAGGAGCCGGGCCGGGTTGGCGACAGGCGCGGCCCCGCTCATGCGGGCGTGAGGGAGGCTCGGGTGTTGAGCGCCCGTACGTCGCTTCCCGTGGCCTGCCGGTAGGTGTCGGTGACCCGGGCGAGCTCCCGTGGGCTGCGCCCGCCGTCCCGGTGCATGGCCCGGTTCGCCCGTACGACGGCCGCGGTCGCCTCGCGGCGCTCGGCCTCGTAACGGGCCATCCCGGCCGGTACATCGGCCGCGCTCGCGAGTTCACGGGCGAGGACACGGGCGTCCACGACGGCCTGGGAGGCGCCGTTGGCGCCCACCGGATACAATCGACGAGGCGTGCGCGGCCGCCGGTTTCACCCCGCATATCGCCTTCGAGGCCAGCGACCCGGAGGTACTCGCCCAGCTGGCCGAGCGCGGTCTGGGCGCGGCGATCCTGCCGGGCGCGTTCGCCGAGGCGCGGCCGGAGCGGCTGCGGACGATCGCCATCAACCGGCCGGCGCTGCGCGGGCGGTTGGCCTTCGCCTGGCGGGCGGACGGCCCGAGCGGTCCGGCCGGCCGGGCCCTGGTCGAGCGCGCCCGCGGCGCGCTCGGCATCGGCGGCGCGTAACCCCGCTCCCTTGGCGCGGTGTCAGACCGCGGGGACGGCCGAGGGGTTGCGGATGACGCCCCGAGCACCGCGGCCCGCGCGCCCGCCCCGGCGGCCTCGTTCGCGAGCGTCCGCATGATCAGGCTGCCCAGGCCCTTACGGCGCTGGTTCACCGCGGTCTCGATCTGGTCGACGACGGCGGTGTGGGCGCCCTGCGGGACCGCCACCTGGCCGCGGGCGGCGAAGGTGCCGTCGGCGGTGACCACCAGCGCGCGGGTGAGGCCGCCCCGCGTCCAGGTGCGCAGCCGATAGCCGTCGGGCACCGGCGCGGACACCGGCTCCAGCGCCGCCGACATCAGAAACCCGGGATCGTCGAAGCCCCAGCCGGGCGCCATCCAGGGCCTCACGGTCTCCCGCGGCAGCAACACCTTGAGCCAGGTGCCGGGCGCCGTGAAGGTCTCCGTGAGCTTGCGGACCAGCGCCTCGTCGGCCTCGGGCAGGACATGGCGGGTCACCTGGCGGGGCATTCCCACATCGAAGGTGAACCCCCAGTCCGCCTCCACCGGCGGCGATGCCAGGCGCGAGATGACCCAGCCTTCGACCCAGGCCCGCACCAGCTCCGGGTCCACCCGAGCGGTGTCCGTCTGCTCCGCGTCGAGCGGATTCGTGTTCACGCGATCCCCCGTCTGTAATAGGCAAGTTGGGCATGCACAGCTTACACGCCCCGTTGACAGCGTGGCAGGGAACATCCAGAATTGCCCGCATGACCAGGCGCCGGCTCGACACGACGGGACATCTGAGCGCCCCGGACCGGACCGGGTGTGAGCGCTCGGGGCGCTAGCCCCCCTTCCACTCCGCGCCACAAGGCCACCGCTTCCGCGCCACCGAGGCCACGCCGGTCATTCCCCTGACAATCCGGATATCGCGACGATCCGGACGGTTCACCGTGGTCCCCCGTGACGCGACGGCATCTCTCTCCCCTCCCGCCTGCCTCCTGTCACCGCATCACGTATGAGGAGAACCGCCATGACCGTTGTCGACACCCAGCCATCCGCCCTGCGTGCGGCGCCGATCCCACCGGACGGCATGTACGAGGGGCCGCGCGACCTGCGGCGCCTGCCCGAGGGGTGGGAAGAGCGTCCGTACGAGCGGTTCGAACTGGTACCGCACGGGCGCGTCATCGGCGCCGGGATACGTGGCGTCGATCTCTCCCAACCGCTGGAGCCCGCGCTGCGCGAGGAGCTGAACCGCGCCCTGCTGGAGTGGAAGGTGCTCTTCTTCCGCGGTCAGCACCTCACATCGGCGCAACAGCGCGGCTTCGCCCGCCACTGGGGAGAGCTGGAGACCAACCCGCTCCTCGCCACGGGCTCCAGTGAGGATGTCGTCCGCTTCGACAAGAGCGCCGGCACCACCCCGACCTTCGAAAACGTCTGGCACACCGATGTCACCTTCCGCGAGCGGCCCGCGCTCGGCGCCGTGCTCCAGCTGCGCGAGGTCCCGCCCGTCGGCGGGGACACCCTGTGGGCCGACATGGCCGCCGCGTACGACAATCTGCCGCCCCAGGTGAAGGACCGTATCGAGGGCGCCACGGCCGTGCACGACTTCATCCCCGGCTTCGCCCGCTTCTACGGACCCGAGCGGCTCGCCGCGTTCCAGGAGGCGTTCCCGCCCGTGGAGCACCCGGTCGTACGCGTCCATCCGGAGACCGGGCGGCGGATGCTGTTCGTCAACACCTCCTTCACCACCCGGATCACCGGGATGGAGCGGGAGGAGAGCGACCGGCTGCTGAGCTTTCTGTGCCGGCAGGCGCATGTCCCCGAGTACCAGGTGCGTTTCCACTGGCAGCCGGGCGATGTGGCGTTCTGGGACAACCGGGCCACCCAGCACTACGCGGTCAACGACTACGCCCCGCACCGCAGGGTGGCCGAGCGCGTCGCCATCGAGGGCGACCGGCCCTTCTGACGGCGTCTCCGGTATAACCGTGTCCAACGTGGTCAGTTGACGATCCGATGAGAGGCGACGGGTGCGATACCGGGTCCTTGGGGCGCTTGAGCTGTGGGACGGCGACCGATGGACCTCCCTCGCCCCGGCCAAGTGGCGGACGCTGCTCGGGGTGCTGCTGTGCCACGCCAACCGGACCGTGACCACCGAACGGCTGCTGGACGAGCTCTGGGGCGGGGAGCAGACGCCCCAGAGCGCCGCCAAACTGGTGCAGACCTATGTCTCCCGGCTCCGCCAGAGCCTGGGCGACGATTCCGGGCAGATCCTGATCACCCACAAGCAGGGCTACAAGGCGCATGGCTACCGACTGGCCGTGGAGACGGCCGAGTTCGACGCGCACCGCTTCGAGCAGCTCGTCGAGGAGGGGCGGCGCGGGCTCGACCGGGAGGCCCCGGAGGCTGCCGCGGAGCGGCTGCGCGAGGGCCTGGCGATGTGGCGGGGCGACCCGTTCGCCGATGTGCCGACGACACCGTCCGTGGCGGCGGAGACCACCCGGCTCGAAGAGTGCCGGCTCCAGGCCCTGGACGCCCGGATCGAGGCGGATCTGCGCTGCGGCCGGCATGCGGCCGTCCTCGGCGAGCTGGAGGCGCTGACGGCCGAGCATCCCTTCCGGGAGGGGCTGCGCGGCCGGCTGATGCTGGCCCTGTACCGCTCCGGCCGGCAGGCCGATGCCCTGGCCGCCTACCGCGATCTGCACCGGGTGCTGGACGAGGAGCTCGGCGTCGAGCCGATCCCGCCGCTGCGACAGCTCCAGCAGCGGATCCTCAGCGCCGACGCCTCCCTGCTGGCGCCGCCGAACCCCGGGGCGGACCGGCCCGCCCCCGCCGCCGCTCCCCGTCCCGCCACCAGGGGACCGCGGCAGCTGCCGCCCGCCAGCCCCGCCTTCACCGGCCGCCATGGTGAAGTGGCCGTGATCGAGGCGCTGATGGAGGCGGACGCGGACGTCGAGGCCGAGACCAGCGCGGGCGGGCGGCCCGTGGTGATCGCGGCCATCGACGGCACCGGCGGAGTCGGCAAGTCGACCCTGGCCATCCACGCGGCCCACCACCTCGCCGACCGCTTCCCCGACGGCCAGCTCTACGTCGATCTGCATGGCGCCACCGCCGGGCTGTCGGCCCTCGACCCGGGTGAGGTGCTGGGCCGGTTTCTGCGCGCCCTCGGCATGGACGGATCGAGCGTGCCGAGCGACACCGACGAGGCGTCGGCCCAGTTCCGCTCGCTCGTGGCGGGCCGACGGCTGCTGGTCATCCTGGACAACGCGGCCGGTGTGGACCAGGTGCGGCCACTGCTGCCCGGGGGGACGGGCTGTGCCGCGCTGGTCACCAGCCGCGAGATGCTCACCACCCTCGAAGGCGCCACCCATCTCCATCTTGACGTCCTCCCCCGCGACCAGGCCGTCGCGCTGCTGGAGCGGATCGTCGGCGCGGAGCGGGTGCGGGCCGAGCGCGAGCGGGCCGAGGAGATCACCCGGCTGTGCGGCGGGCTGCCGCTGGCGCTGCGGATCGCCGGCGCCAGGCTGGCCGCCCGCCCCGCGTGGCCGCTGCGCACGCTGGTGGCCAAACTGACCGACGCGCGCGGCCGGCTGGACGAGCTGCGCTTCGGCGATCTGGCCGTCCGCACCAGCTTCCAGGTGAGCCACGACGGCTTCCGGCTCGGCCGACGCTCCGACGATCAGGACGCGGTCCGCGCCTTCCGGCTGCTCAGCACCCTGCATGGACCGGATGTGAGCCTGCCGGTGGCCGCCGCGCTGCTGGATCTGCCCGCCGACCGCACCGACAACGCGCTGGAGCGGCTGGTCGACGCACAGCTCCTGGAGAGCCCCGACTCCGTCCGCTACCACATGCACGATCTGCTGCTGCTGTTCGCCTCGGAGCAGGCGGAGCGGGAGGAGTCCGAGGCCGATCGCACGGCGGCGCTGGAGCGGGCGCTGTCCTGCTATCTGGCCACCACACAGCGCGCGGTGACCCTGATCGACCCGAGCCGCCCCTGGCCCCGGCAGCCCGTCGAGGGCCGTGTGGTTCCACTCCAGGACCGCGGCGAGGCCGAGGTCTGGCTGAAAACCGAGCTCCCCAATCTGCTGGCCGCCGTCGCCCACGCCGTGGACCCGGCCCGGCCCGAGCCACTCGTGCGCCTCGGCGTGGGGCTGACGCAGGCACTCCAGTGGTTTCTGTATCCGCGGGCACACGCCCAGGACCTCCAGACGGTCAATGAGCTGGCCATCCGGGCCGCCCGCCGGCTGGGGGACCCGGAGAGCGAGGCATGGGCACTGGACGGGCTCGCGGGTGCGTACTGGCTGCAGCACAGCTATGACGACGTACGGTCCGCCCTTCGGTCCGCGCTGGAGATCTGGCGCGCGCTGGGCCATCGCGAAGGCGAGCAGCGGTCCCTGTGCAACCTCGCGGACGCCCTGTCCGAGCTGGGGCTCTACGACGAGGCCATCGCCGTCCAGGAGCGTCAGCTGGCGCTCGCCCGGGAGACCGGGGATCTGACGGCCGAGGTGATCGGCCTCGGCAACCTCGGCCGGGCGCATCGGGGTCTCGGCCACCCGGAGACCGCCCTGAGCTGCTTCCGGGAGAGCCTGGAGCACGCCCGTCGGACCGGCAACATCCACCATCAGGGCTTCGCCCTGTACGAGATCGGGATCACCTACATGGAACAGGGGAAGTTCCCCGAGGGCCGGGCGCATATGGACCAGGCGCTGCCGGTGTGGAAGCGGCCCGGTACGCACGAGAGTTGGCGGGGGCACACCTGGAGCGGGCTCTTCCCCGCCTGTATGACGCTGCAGATCGGCCCCGGCCCCCGCTGAGGCGGGTTCCGGGGCGGTACGTCGGCGGGGCGGCGGGTCTTGCGGAGCCGGGGTGGCGGTGGTCGGGTGAGGTTGTGCGGGGGTGACGGTGTGCCGGCGTTACGGTTTGCGGGCCACCCCGCCGTAGGCCCACACCCGGCGCGGATCGGACTCGGCGCCTATGCCCGGACGCCACGCGGGCAGCTGCACCAGTCCCGGGGCGAGAAGGTCGAGGCCGGTGAAGAACGTCCCGATCTCGTGGCGGTCGCGCGAGACGACGGCGACCGGAGCCGCGAAGCTGAGGGCCTCCCAGTCCCGCTCGGTGTCCTCGGTGAAGTCACCGGTCGCATGGGAGAGGACCAGACAGCTGCCCGGTGCGGCCCAGTCCATGAGCCGGCCGATGAGGCCGACGGGGTCGTCCACGTCCTCGATGTAGTCGAGCACCAGGGTCAGCACGATCGCGACCGGCTGCCGGGGATCGAGCAGTCCGCGCAGCTCCTCATGGGCCAGGATCGCCGCGGGAGAGCGCAGATCGCCGCTGATCATCGTGGTGCCGCGGCCGGCGAGCCGGGCCTGTCCATGGCTGGCCACGATGGGGTCGTTGTCGACATAGGCGACACGGGCCCGTGGATTCACGGCCTGCGCTATCTCATGCACATTCGGGTTGACCGGCAATCCCGCACCGATATCAAGGAATTGATTGATTCCGGAACCGGCGAGATGCCGCACGGCGCGGTGAAGAAATCTCCGATTGGACAGCGCGGTGTCCCGAACCTCGGGGGCGACATCGAGAAACCGCTGGGCCTGCTCGTAATCGGCGAGATAGTTGTCCTTACCGCCGACGAGATAGTTGTAGACCCTGGCCGGATTCGCCTGGTAGACCGGATAGCGACCGTGATCGGACGGCTGCCATTTCCTTGTCCTGAGCCCGAGACCGGGCCCGCTGCTCATCATCCGAGATTCCCCTACCACTAGCACTGCCTCGCCTCACCGCTTTCCGATCCGGGTTCACCGCGGACGCGGTGCCGGACCGGGACGCCAGGTGACCGTTCTCCGCGGCCCCGGTTCGGCCCAGGCGACCGGGTCCTTGGACCACAGATGGAACGGCAGATCGACGTCCGCGGACACCCGGCTGAGCTGCCCCCAGGAATACGCGCCGGAGTGGACGGCCGTGGCCCGCAGCGCCGCTTCGAGGCAGGCGCGCGCGGTCCGCTCGGCGCGGCAGGTGCCGCTCGGGCCGGACCCTTCCTCTCCGCCGGAGACCTGGAAGGTGCTCCACGCGTACGCGTACAGGGCTTGGTCCTCGGCATGAGGCTGGTGCTGCTGGTCGACGTTCACGGGCCCTCTCCAGACGCATCCCCACCGGGCGGCTGTAGCGATGCGTCCAGCATCGGGGAGGGCAGATCAGCGGCGGTATAGCGGCGGTATAGGTGGCCGCGCCGGCTCCGCCGGTCGCGCCCACCCTTCCTCCCGGGCCGCGCTACGCGCCGAGCGTCACGTTCACTCGGCGAGCCACGCCAGGACCTCGCGGTTGATCCGCTCGGGCTGCTCCAGGTGCAGGAAGTGCCCGGCGCCGTCGACCAGTTCCATCCGGGAGCCCGCGGGGAGGTGGTTCTTCGCGCCCTGGACGACATCGGAGCCGATGCAGCCGTCGGCGGTGCCGTGCAGATAGAGGATCGGTGTCTCCCCGGTCGCGGTGATGGCCGCCTGCTCGGCCGCGTACGCCTCCACATGGCGCGACGGGTCGAACAGGGCCCGGTAGTACCCGATCGCGGCGGCCAGGTTGGCCGGGTCCCGCAGGCTCTCCTTGACGTGCTCGATGTCCTTGGCGGCATCGTGGTAGCCGGGCGACCAGTCGCGCCACAGACTGTCGATGAGGGCCATGTCGTGCGCCGCCGCCCCGGCCTCGGCCAGTGGCGTCTGGAACAGGAAGATGTAGAAGGAGCGCTTGAACTGCCCGTAGTCGTAGTGGAAGAAGTCGGCCAGCACCCCGCCCAGCGGAGGCACGGACATCGTGACCGCCTTCCGCCAGCGCTCGGGGGCGTGGCCGGTGGCGCCGTACGCGGCGATGGCGCCCCAGTCGTGGCCGATGAGCACGGCGTCACCGTCGCCGCCGAGCGCCTCGTGCAGCGCGTTGGCGTCGGCGGCGATCGCGCCCGCCTGATAGGCGCCGTCGGACGGTATGCCGGTGGGTGCGTAGCCCCTCATGAAGGGGGCGACGGCGTGGTAACCGGCGTCCGCGAGCGCGGGCAGCAGATGCCGCCAGCCGTGCGCGGTTTCGGGGAAGCCGTGCAGGCAGAGCGCCAATGGCGCGTCCGCCGGGCCCGCTTCGAGATAGCCGAAATCAAGTCCATTTGCGTTGACGTTCTTCACCTCTGTCACCCCGCAAACGTTAATGCACCGTCAGGAGACCGTCGATACTGGGGGATCCGGCTGCGCGCCGGGCGGGAAGAGTGGCAGACTGCGCGCCATACCGTCCGGAAATTCGCTGACGGCCACCTGTGTGATTCACCGGCCCAGCCCGAGGGAGGCCCCATGACCAGCCCGAGCAGCTCCGTCGCGGACCACCACGATGCCATGGTGCACCGTGGTTTCCTCTACCGTGACGAGGCCGAAGTGGTCGATGTCTGTGTCCCCTTCCTGCGCGAGGGGCTGGAGGCCGACGACGCCGTGGCCGTCGTGGCCGCCATGTCGAACATCACCGCCCTGCGGGACGCCCTCGGGCAGGACGCCGCGTCGGTGCAGTTCGAGGAGGCGCTCAACTGGTACCAGCATCCGGTCCGGACCATCGCGGCCTATGACTCCTTTGTGAAGGCCGAGGCGCCGCGCCGGGTCCGGGTCATCGCCGAGCCGGTGTGGCAGGGGCGCACCCCGCTCGAGGTCGTGGAGTGGGCGCGGTACGAGTCCATCGTCAACGCGGCCTTCGCCCACTCCGGCGCCCGCGCGATCTGCTGTTACGACCGGCGTCTGCTGCACCCCGAGATCCTCACCTATGCGCGCCGGACCCACCCCGAGATCATCGACGGCCAGGGTCCGGAGAAGAGCGACGCCTACACCGACCCCGGGCCCTTCAGCGCCACCTGCGACCGCCGCCCCCTCCCCGCCGCGCCGCGCACGGCCGAATCGCTGCCGATCACCACGGCCGATCCGGACACCGTGCGCACTTTCGTGGCCGAGCGGGCGAGCCGCCACGGCATGGGCCATGAGGCGCTGCGCAATATCGTGGCCGCCGTGGCCGAAGTGGCCACCACCGCCATCCGGCACGGCGGGGCGCCGGCGCGGCTGAGCGTCTGGGCGCAGGAGGGCGATCTGGTCAGCGAGATCGCCGGACCCGGCCACTGGTACCCCGACGCGCTGTGGGGCTTCACCCCGCCGGCCGACTCCGCGCCCGCGTTCGGGCTGTGGGGCGTCCGTATGCTGTGCGATGTGGTCCAGATGCAGGCCGACGCGGACGGTACGCTCATCCGGCTGCGCACCAGGATCTGACATCTCCTCGACCCTCGGCGCCGCGGCCTCAGCATGATCGTCCGCGGGACGGCGAAGGTCACCGGTACGGCCACCGACGCGGCGATCGGCGGGGCCGCGCGGTCCCCGGTGTGCGCGAGGTCGACCAGGACATCCACCCCCGCCGCCGGCGCCTACGGCCCTCGCCGGTGGCGGCCCCGGCCACGGCGGGTGAGCGAACGGGCGCCGGATGCGACGCGTCGGGCACGGCGTAACACTGGAAAAAGGGGGGGCGACCATCGCGAAGCGGGGTGTTTGCCTATGGGTGGGCTGCCGCCCGACCCGCGCCACCGGCGCCGGGGCGCGAAGGGCGTCCCGAAGGTCCGGGACCTGCCCACCCGTATCGACGCCACCGGCTACCGCCGCGAGACGGACTCGCTGGGGACGGTAGGGGTCCCCGCCGACCGGTACTGGGGCGCTCAGACCCAGCGGGCCCTGGTCCACTTCTCGATCGGCGACGACCGGATGCCCAAGGCCGTCTATCACGCCTACGGCTATGTCAAGAAGGCCGCCGCGCTGGTCAACGGCCGTGAGGGCCGGCTGCCCGGGTGGCTGGCGGATCTGATCGCCCATGTGGCCGACGAGGTCGTCTCCGGTGCGCTGGACGACCACTTCCCGCTCTATGTGTGGCAGAGCGGCTCCGGCACCCAGAGCAATATGAACGTCAACGAGGTCATCAGCAATCGCGCGATCCAGCTGGTCGGCGGCGCCATGGGCACCAAGGATCCGGTGCATCCCCATGACCACGTCAACATGGGCCAGTCCTCCAACGACACCTTCCCCACGGCCATGCACATCGCCGCGGTCCGCACCGTGCACGACCCTCTGCTGCGCCAGGTGAGCCTCCTCCAGGAGGCGATCGCCGCCAAGTCCCGCGCCTGGTACGAGGTGGTCAAGACCGGTCGCACCCATCTGCGGGACGCGCTCCCGCTCTCCGTGGGACAGGAGTGGTCCGGCTACGCGGCCCATCTCTCCGATGCGCTCGAACGGCTGCGCGCCACCCTGCCGGATCTGTACCAACTGGCCATCGGCGGCACCGCCGTCGGCACCGGGTGGGGCGCTCCCGAGGGGTTCGGCGCCGCGGTGGCGCGGGAGATCGCCGAGGCCACCGGCCAGCCGTTCCGGACGGCGGCCAACTCCTTCGCGGCGCAGGGCGGTCTGGACGCCATGGTCGCCGCCTCGGCCGGGCTGCGCGGCCTCGCCGTACCCCTGATGAAGATCGCCAACGATATGCGCTTGCTGGCATCCGGTCCCCGCTGCGGCATCGGCGAGCTCGCGCTGCCCGCCAATGAGCCCGGCAGCTCCATGATGCCGGGCAAGGTCAACCCGACCCAGTGCGAGGCGATGATGATGGTGTGCACGCAGGTGCTCTCCGAGGACAACACCGTCGCACTGGCGGGCAGCCAGGGCAACTTGGAGCTCAACACCATGCGGCCGATCGTCATCAACAACTTCCTGCACTCCGCCCGGATCCTGGCCGACGGCTGCGAGAAGCTGCGCATGTACTGCGTCGAGGGCACCGAGCTGAACCGCGAGCGGATCGACGCCTATCTCGCGCGGTCGTTGGCGCTGGTCACCGCGCTGGTCCCGCGGATCGGCCACGACAAGGCCGGTCAGATCGCGCACAAGGCGGCCGACGAGGGCACGACGCTGCGTGAGGCGGCCATCGCCAGCGGCCTCATCGGCGCCGAGGACTTCGACCGTCTCGTCGACCCCCGGAAGATGGCCCGCCTCACCGGCTGAGCTCCCGCGTCCCGTGGTCGGCCAGCGGCCCCACCTCCAGACCGGCCGCCCGGCATTCGGCCACCAGCGCGGGCAGCGCGGCCAGCGTGGCGCGCCAGCAGCCCGCCGCGGCCGTCCGGTCGGAGTCGTGCAGCAGTACGGTGGCGCCGCCGCGCAGATCGCGCAGTACGGTGGCGAGCACCGACCGCGGCGTGGCGTCCGCGGACCAGTCCCGGCCCCACGCCGACCACAGCACCGGCCTGAGCCCGGCCCGTGCCGCCGCGAGCCAGCGGCCGCCCGTCAGGATTCCGTACGGGGGCCGGTACCACCGCGGCACCGCGCCCGTGACCAGCCGTACGGCACGGGCCGCCTGGGCGACCTCGCGCACATCCCGGGCCACCGTCGGCAGCCACGGGCGGCTGTGGGTCCAGCCGTGGACGGCGAGCTCATGGCCGCGCCCGGCGATCTCGAGCGTCGTGCGCGGATAGCGCATCACGTCCTCGCCCAGGACGAAGAAGGTGGCCCGCACCGCGAGCTCGTCCAGGACGTCGAGGAAGCGCGGTGTGGCGTGGGGGTCGGGGCCGTCGTCGAAGGTGAGGGCCACATGGTCGGGCCGGCCGCCGCCGGCCAGGGCCGGGAAGAGGGCGCGCCGCGGCCCGGACAGCCAGGTGCCCGCCGGGGCGATGTGCGCGGCCGCCACCAGCAGCGCCGTGTTCCGCGCCACCGCACGGGACCGGTGGCGCGCGCTCACGGCCTCCTCCCGCCGTCGCCCGGGGTGTCCCGGCCGCCGGAAACCGGTGGCGGTGACGTCCCGGCGCTGCGCTCTGCCGTACAGGGCGGGTCGGGGACGGGGGTGGCCGCGTCCCAGCCGCCGGCCATGGCGGGCGAGCGGGTCAGTCCGACGATGCCGGCCGCCATCAGGGCGATGCCGACCACCTCGGGCAGGGTGCGCAGCCCCAGTTCGACGCGTTCGCCGAACAGCACCCAGCCCAGCGCGATGCTCACCAGGGCGTCGCCGAGGGTGAGTGCGGGCTGGGAGGCGGCCAGGGTGCCCGCGCGCAGTGCGCTCTGGAGCAGCAGAAAGCTCAGCAGGCCGAGGACACACACCGCGTAGAGCGGCCAGCTGGTGAGCACGGCGGCCACACCTCCGGAGAACCTGCCGGTGAATTCCTTGATCAGGGCCGCGGTGCAGGCGAAGCAGACGGCGGTGGCGCACCCGAGGACGGCGGCGCGTGCCGGGCCCCGCAGCGCGCGGGCCACCGCGAGCAGGGTCCCCACGACGAGGGCCACCGCCACGCCCACGGGGAGCCAGCGGCCGTTTCGTGCCATGGCCTCGCCGCGCGAGGGATCGGCCGCGGCGAGGAAGAGCGCGAGCCCGGCGGCGAGCATCACGAACGACAGCCAGGTCCGGCCGTCCGGGCGGTGGCGGAAGACGAGGCTGCCGACCACCAGGGTGAACAGCAGCTCGCTCACCAGCAGCGGCTGGACGACGGAGAGCCGGCCGACCGCCAGGGCGCCCACCTGGGCCACCGCCGACACCACCATCGCGGCGACTCCGGCCAGCCAGTACGGGTGCCGCAGCAGATGTGCCAGCCGCAGCAGGCTCGGCCTGATCCCCCGGGCGCCCTGCTGCTCCCGCTCCTGGTCCATCGCGGCCCGCCGCTGCAGTACGGATGCCGCGCCGTTGCCCAGGGCGGACAGCAGGGCCAGGAGGACGGCCAGGAGGTTCACCGGGGGTCACCCGAAGCGCGAGGCCAGCCGGTGGTACAGGCTCGGAGCCACGGCGCGGACCAGCGCGGGCAGGCGTATCCAGGCCGGTACGTACACCTCGTCGCGCCCTCGTTCGACCGCGTCCCAGACCGCGTCGGCGATCCGCTCGGGCGGCAGCGGGCGGGGCAGCCTACGGGTGTACGGGCTGCCGCGCCGGGCGAAGAACGGCGTGTCCACCACGCCGGGGACCACATGGGTGACGCGTACGCCGGCCCGGCGCAGCTCGTAGCGCAACGCGTCGGCGAAGACGCCGAGCGCCGCCTTGGCGGCGGAGTACACCGCCTCGCCCTGCACCCCGACGCTGCCCGCGACCGATCCGATCAGCACGATGTGGCCCCGTTGCTCGGCCACCATATGCGGCAGGACCACGCGCACGAGCCGCAGGGCGGCGAGCAGATCGACGCGGACCACCCGGTCGATGGCGCTGGGCGGCATCGCGCTGAAGGGGCCCGCCCAGCCCACACCCGCCCCCGCGATGAGCAGATCCACCCGCCCGGCGACCCGGAAGGCGTCCCGCACCAGGTCCCGGCTTCCCTCGGGCGTGGCCAGATCGGCGGGAAGGGCGATGGCCGAGGTCCGCGCGGCCACCCGGTCCAGACGCTCTCGGTCGCGGCCGCTGAGCAGCAGCCGCCAGCCGTCCTCGGCCGCGAACCGGTCCGCGATGGCGGCGCCGATACCCGAGGAGGCGCCGGTCACCAGCGCGACCTTGGTGCCCGTGGCAACGGGACTCCCCGTGTCCCGCACCGGGCCGCGAAGGAGGGGGGCGTCCGGGAGGGGACGGATCATGGCATCTCCCTGTCTCGCTGTCTCGCTGTCTCGCTGCCGGTCGGCGGCGGCGGTCATGGCACCGGCCGTCCGGCGCGCGGTTTGACGGCGCGCGGAGCGGATACCTCCAGTGAGCCATGACGAGCCGCACCTCGCACCATCGGAGGTGATCATGCGCCTGCCGTCCGACCGCGTCGGCGCCCCGGGTGCCGGGCGTGTCCTGGTCGTGAGCGCCGGCATGGGCGCCGGCCATGACGCGGTGGCCCGCGAGCTGGTGCGCAGGCTGGAGGCCCTGGAGTGCGGGGCGCGCCGGGTCGATGTGCTGGAGCTGCTGCCCGCCGGGATCGGGGCCGGGCTGCGTTCGTTCTACCGGACGACGATCCGCCACGCCCCGCTCGTCTACGCGGGCATCTACCGGGCGTTCTTCCGTCCGGGCAGCGGGCTGCGCCCCGGCAGCGCCCCGCTGGCGGCGCTGGCCGAGGACCGGCTGCTGGCCCTGGTCGGACGGGAGCGGCCGGATGTGGTCGTACCGGTGTTCCATCTGGCCGCTCAGCTCACCGGCCGGCTGCGGGCGCGCGGGGCGCTGACGGTGCCGAGCGCCGTCGTCGTCACCGATTTCGCGGTGCACCGCCAGTGGCTGCACCCCGGCAACGATCTGCATCTGTGTGTCACGTCCGAGGCCGCCGACACCGTGCGCCGGGCGTTGGGACGGCCCTCGGTGGCCACCGGCCCCGTGGTGGCCGCGCGGTTCTTCGGCCCGGCGCCGGGAGCGGCGCGGTGGCGGCGGCTCTTCGACGACCGTGCGCCCGGGAGGCCGCCGGTGCTGCTGTCCGTCGGGGCGTGGGGGGCCGGTACGCGGGTGGCGGCCACGGCGCGGCTGCTGGCCGGTGCCGGATATCTGCCGGTGGTGCTGTGTGGCCGGGACGAGCGGCTGCGCCATGAGCCGGCGCGGTCGCCGGGGGTGCTGGCCCTCGGCTGGGAGGCGGATATGCCCGGTCTGATGGCCGCCTCGGGTGCCGTGGTGGACAACGCCGCCGGGCAGACCGCGCTGGAGGCGCTGGCCGTCGGGGTCCCGGTGGTCGGCTACCGCCCCATCCCGGGCCATGGCCGGGAGGGCGTCCTCCGCATGGCCGCGCTGGGCCTGTCGGACCATGCGGCGGATTCATGGGATCTGCTGCGGCTGCTCGACGCGCTCACGGCGCCCTCCGCGATTCGGCGGCGCCGTATCGCGGAGGGCCGCCGGCTGTTCGCCGAGGACGCCGCCGTCCGGGTGGCCGCTGCGGCCGGGAGGACGGCGGCGCCGCGCTGAGACAGGCAGTCGGCGTCTAGCCGGCCTTCTTGACGAACTCGGTGGTGTACGTCTTCTTCAGGTCCACCGTGGCGTTCTTGAGGTTCGGGTTGAACGCCTTCAGGACGCGCTCGACGGTCGCCGGGCCGTCCGCCGGCATGAACCCGTCCTTCGTGAACATCGGCAGGGTGTCCTTGATGGCCTGCGCGTATAGCTTCGCGCCGCCCTGTGCGTAGTCGCCCGGCATCTTGGCGGCGATGTCCTCGGCGGAGTGCGTGGACATCCACTTCAGGGTCTTCACGAAGGCGTTGGCCAGCTTCTGCACCGTCTCCTTGTGGCCGTTCACCCAGTCGGCGTTCATGTAGAGGGAGGAGGAGGGGTACGGGCCGCCGAGCGCCTCCTTGGACCCCTCGGGCGTTCTCATGTCGATCAGGACCTTGCCGAGCTTCTGGTCCACGATCTGCGCCACCGTCGGATCGGTCGTCATCCCGCCCTGGATCGAGCCCTGCTTCAGGGCCGAGATGAAGGTCTGGCCCGCGCCCACGGCCACCGGGGTGAACTCACTGGTCTTCACCCCGCTGTCGACCGCGAGGTACTTGGTCAGGAAGTCCGTGGAGGAGCCGATACCGGTGACACCGAGCTTCTTGCCCTTGAAGTCCTTGGGGGACTTCATCTCGCCGGCCGCCTTGTTGGAGACCACCTCCACCTCGCCGGGGGCGTGGGCGAGCTGGACCACGGACTCCACCTGCTTGCCCTTGACCTGCAGATCGAGGGTGTGATCGTAGAAGCCGACGACCCCCTGCACATCGCCCGCGACGAGCGAGGTGGTGGCCTGCACCCCGGCGGGCTCGGTGAGCAGCTGGACATCGACGCCCTCGGCCTTGAAGTAGCCGAGCCGCTGAGTGAGCATCGCGGGCATGTAGATGACCTTGTCGAGGCCACCCACCATGATTTTCACCTTGCCGCCCTTGCCGCCTCCGGAGGCGCTGGAGTCGCCGCCGCAGGCGGTGAGGGTGGAGAGAGCGAGCGCCGCGGCGACCGCGGCTGCGGAGAACTTGGCAGTGCTGCGCATGGTCACGTCCTTGTGAGGAGGGAGGAAAAAGGGGACGAGGGGAGGAGAGGGGAAGGGAGAGGTCAGCGGTCGGAGCCGGGTTGGGCGGGCTTCCAGCGGAAGAGCCGTTTCTCCAGGAAGGTCAGCAGCCCCTCGGCGAGCAGCGCCACCACGGCGAGGATCGCCATGGCCGCGTAGACACCGGCGGCGTTGAAGGTGCCCTGGGAGGCCGACACCAGCAGCCCGAGCCCCTTGGTGGCGCCGATGTACTCGCCGACGATCGCGCCGATCAGCGCGAAGCCGAAGCTCACATGGAGGCTGGTGAAGATCCATGAGGTGGCGGAGGGAATGACCACCTGGAGCGTGACCTGGCGGTTGCTGGCGCCGAGGATCCGCGAGTTGGCCACCAGATTGCGGTCGACCTCCCGTGCGCCCTGGAAGGCGTTGAAGAAGACGGGGAAGAAGACCAGGACGACGGCCGAGGCGACCTTCGAGGCCGGTCCGAGGCCGAACCAGATGAGGAAGATCGGTGCGAGGACGATCCGCGGCAGCGCGTTGAGCACCTTGATGTAGGGGCCGAGCACATCGGCGAGGAAGGCGATCCTGCCGAACGCGATCCCCAGGACCACACCGGCCACCACGCCGATGCCCCAGCCGAGGAGCGCCTCGTAGAGCGTGTACCAGATCTGCTCCCACAGCGAGCCCTGCGCCGTGCCGTGCAGCGCCCACTGCTTCAGCTGGGCCCAGATCTTGGAGGGCATCGAGAAGTTGAACGGATCGATGACGGAGGCCCGGGCGAGCCATTCCCACAGCCCGATGACCCCGATGAGCACCAGCGCACGGGTGGACTGGACGAGGATCGCGCGGTTGCGGGCGGCCCGCGCCCTGGCCCGGGAGCGGTTCGTACCGGGGGTCTTGGCGATGGCCGGGCCGGCCGCGACGGCCACGGTCTCGGGCATGGCGTCAGGCATGGACGGCTCCCCTCGCGCGGGTGATGCGGACCTCTTCGCCGAGCGAGGACCAGATCTCCCGGTAGATCTCCACGAACCGCGGCTCCAGCCGCACCGACTCGACCTTGCGGGGCCGTGGCAGATCGATCTCGAAGACCTCCTTGACGGTGGCCGGTCCCGCCGTCATCACCACGACCTTGTCGGCGAGCGCGATCGACTCCTCCAGATCGTGGGTGACGAAGACGACGCAGGCGCCCGTCCCCGCCCACAGCTCCAGCAGTTCGTCCGACATCAGCGCCCGGGTCTGGACGTCGAGCGCCGAGAACGGCTCGTCCATCAGCAGGATCTCGGGGTCGTTGACGAAGGTCGCGGCGAGCGCCACTCGCTTGCGCTGGCCGCCCGAGAGCTGATGCGGATAGCGGTCCTCGAAGGACGTGAGTCCGACGCGGGCCAGCCACTCCCGGGCCCGCTCCTTGGCCTCGGCCTTCGGCACACCGCGGAAACGCGGACCGGCCATCACATTCGACAGCACGCTGCGCCACGGAAAGACCGCGTCCTGCTGGAAGACAAAGCCGACCTTCGAGCCGATGCCACGGACCGGCTCACCGGCCACCAGCACCTCGCCCTCGGTGGGCTCCTCCAACCCGCTGACCAGGGTCAGCGTCGTGGACTTTCCGCATCCGGTGGGGCCGACCACGGCGACGAACTCACCGGGCCCGACGGTCAGATCGAGATCCTTGACCGCGGTGTGGAGGGCCCCGGACGGAGTCCGGAACGCCTTGCTCGTTCCCCGCAACTCGATGGCAGGGCTGGTGTGACTGCTCATGGCCGGGAGGCTAGAAGTGACCCGGGCCACACCGGCAGTCTTATGGGCACAGTCTGCCCTTCCGCTCACAAACCCTGTTCTGCTCGTTTTGCTCGCGCCTGGGCAACGAATCCGCTACGGACACTGGGCATCCGGCCCGGTCACGCTTACGGTGCGTTCACAGCACCATAAACGGAGGAATCTCTACCGCTCACGTGCGGGGATGGCACGGGACCGGGAGACGGCGAAACAGGGGTGACCCACATGCGCATCCGCTGGCCTCGACGCGTCTCCGCCCAGGTGCTGGCCATTCAGCTGACCCTCATCGGCGGGGTGATGGTGCTCGCCACCGGTCTGTCTCTCGCCCCGCTCAGCTCCGAGATCGACAACCAGGCGATGCATCAGGCCCTCGCCATCGCCCAGACCACCGCGGCCGATCCGGATATCGCCCGGGATCTGACGACCACCGAGCCCACCGCGTCGGGACCGGTGCAGCGCGCGGCCGAGCGGATTCGCCGGGCCACCGGGGCGCTGTACATCGTGGTGATGGACTCCCGCGGGGTGCGCTGGTCGCACACCAACGCCGTGCGGATCGGTGAACATGTCTCCACCGATCCGAGCGCCGCGCTCGCCGGCCGCGAGGTCATGCAGATCGACGTCGGCACCCTGGGCCGCTCGGCCCGCGCCAAGGTGCCGCTGCGCACTGACGGCGGCAAGGTGGTCGGCGCGGTCTCGGTGGGCATCGGCTACGGCAGTGTGCGCGACCAGTTGCTGGCCACCGTGCCCCGGCTGCTGCTGTACGCGGGCGCGGCGCTCGCGGTGGGCGCGCTGGCCGCGGTCGCCGTCTCGCGCCGGCTGCGCCGCCGTACGCACGGGGTGGCGTTCGCCGACATCTCGGCGCTGCTCGACGAGCGCGAGGCGATGCTGCACGGCATCCGCGAGGGCGTCGTGGCCTTCGACCGGCGGGGCCGGATCCGCCTCATCAACGACGAGGCCGGCCGGCTGCTCAGGGTCGGCGCGGACGCCACCGGGCGCACCCTTGAGGAGGCGCTGCCCCCGGGCCGCACGACCGAGGTGCTGGCGGGACGGGTCGACGGGGCGGATCTGCTGACCGTCAGCGGCGGGCGGGTGCTGGTCGCGAACCGCATGCCGACCAAGGACGGCGGGGCGGTGGCGACGCTGCGCGACCGCACCGAACTGGAGCTGCTGGGCCGGGAGCTGGACAGCACCCGTGGGCTGCTCGACGCGTTGCGCGCCCAGGACCACGAACACGCCAACCGGCTGCACACCCTGCTCGGGCTGCTGGAGCTCGGACTGCACGAGCGGGCGTCGGAGTTCATCGCCGTGCTCACCAAAGCCCACCGTGCCTCCGCCGAGCAGATCTCCGAGCGGGTGCACGACCCGCTGCTGTCGGCGCTGCTCGTCGGCAAGTCGGCCATCGTGGCGGAGCGCGGGGTGTCCCTGCGTATCTCGCCCTCGACGCTGCTGCCCGGCCGCGTGGTGGACCCCCGCGATCTGGTGACCGTGCTCGGCAACCTCATCGACAACGCGCTGGAGGCCGTGGCCGGGCACCCTTGCCGCACCCCCGTCATCGAGGTCGAGCTGCGGGCCGAGGGCACCACCGCGGTGCTGCGCGTGAGTGACAACGGGCCGGGGGTGCCGCCCGCGACGCGCGACCACATCTTCACCGAGGGCTGGTCCACCAAAGAGCCGGCCCTCCCCCGGTCCCCGGATGCCGGCCGACGCCCCGACGAGGAGCCCGCCGCCGTACCGCCGCGTGGCCGGGGCATCGGACTGGCCCTGGTGCGGCGGCTCGCCGAGCGATACGGCGGCATGGCCCGGGTCACCGCCCGGGCTGGTGGCGGAGCGGTGTTCACCATCGTCCTGCCCGAGGCGCTCACCGGGGACGACACACCCACTCATGAGTTCACCGCAGCAGGAGAGTCACGATGATCGACGTACTTGTCGTGGACGACGACTTCCACGTCGCCGAGATCAACGCTGCCTATGTGGCCCAGGTGTCCGGCTTCCGGGTCACCGCCCGCGCCCATACCGCCGCCCAGGCCCTGGCCACCCTCGAGCGCGGCCATGTCGACCTCGTGCTGCTCGACCACTATCTGCCGGACGAGACCGGGCTGACGCTGGTGCGGCGGATGCGGCAGCTCGGCCACCACGCCGACGTCATCATGGTGACGGCGGCCTGCGATGTGGCCACCGTCCAGGCCGCCATGCGCTACGGCGCGCTGCAATATCTGGTCAAGCCGTTCAACTTCGCCGGGCTACGGGCCAAGCTCGACGGCTACGCGGCGCTGCGCCGCACCCTCGAAGGCCTCGGCGGGCGCGGCGAGACCGGGCAGGAGCGGGTGGACCGGATCTTCGGCGCGTTCGCAGCCGCCGACACATCCGGATCCACCCTCCCCAAAGGCCACTCCGCCCCGACCGTCGACCTCATTCGCCGGGCCCTGGACAAGGCCGACCATCCGCTCTCCGCCCATGAGGTGGCGGAGCGCACCGGTATCAGCCGCTCCACGGCCCAGCGCTATCTGAAGTACCTCGAGCACGCGGGCCGCATCAGCCTCACCCTCAAGTACGGCGACACCGGCCGTCCCGAACACCGCTACACCTGGGTGGCGGTGAACTGACCGGTGGGCCGCCCGGCGAACCGGCGGGGTGTTCAGCTCGTGGCCGTGGCCTCGTACAGGCCACGGCCGGAGCGCTGGGCCCGGTCCGTCGTACGCAGCCGCTCCAGGGTGTTGCGCACCGAGTTCACATTGGTGCGCGTCTCGTCGCGGCCCAGGGCGTCGTTGACCTCGGAGGCGCGCATGGGGCGGCCGGCCTTGCGCAGGGCGGCGAGCACATTCTCGGCGAGCCCGGTGGAGCGCTCGGACGCGGTGGCCGTCTCCTTGGGGGCCTTGTCGGCCGTCTTCGCCGTGGCCTTGGTGGCCTTGACCGTCTTCGCCGTGGCCTTCGTGCCCTGGGCGGTCTTCACCGCGGCCTTGGTGGCCTTGGTGGCCTTGGGGGCCTTCGCCGCGGCCTTCGCGGCGGTCCTCTTCGCGACGGCGGTCTTCTTGCTCGCGGTCTTGGTGGCCCGTCCGGCCGCGGGGGCCTTGGCCTTGCTGCGCTGACGGCCGATGGCGGCCTTGCGCGTGGCGGCGGGCGTCCGGGCCCCGGAGGCCGTCTCGGCGGCCGACTTCGCCTCCTCTTCCGTCACGGCCCCGGTGACCGCGTCCGCGACCGGGGCGGTGGCGCGGGACGTGTCCTCGGCGGTGAACTCCCCCACCGCCACCGCGGTCTCGCCGACGGCAGCCTCCGGCACCACCGCGGTGGAGAGCACCTGAAGGCTGCTCAGAGCGGTGCTGACCGCCTCCAGCCGCTTGGTGACGGCCGCCAAATCACCCTTGAGCGCCTCCTGTTGTTTCTGCAGCTGAGGAAGTTCGGCCTCCAGCGCCTCGATCGTCGATCCCACACTGCTGTCCGCGCTCAACGCGCTCAATGCGTTCACCATCAGTTCGTCCCCTTTCTGGGCGTCTGCGCCCATCGCAGCAGCGATTATGCCTGCTGTCAGAAGTGTGCGGTGCTTTGTGTGCCACTACACAAAACAACCACGTCCGTCTCAGCGCCCTGTCCAAGGCCAACTTCCCGTGAAGACACACCACGGGAACACCGCACTCGCATGAGTGATGTCATCCGGAAGGGTGGCGGCGCAACCGCCATGACGCCGCATCAGGCGCCCTCCCGGGCATCGGCCATGACATACGGCACCACCGCACACACCGCGGAAATCCTGTGTACATTAGGCGCCAGCCTAGAGGCTCTAGGTTTTTACCGATGGAGGTGGCGCATGGTGCGGGCCGGTCTGACGACCGAGCGTGTGGTGAGGGCGGCAGCGGACCTGGCGGACATCGTCGGGCTCGACAACGTGACGGTGTCCGCGCTCGCTCGGAGTTTCGGGGTCAAGGACGCCAGCCTGTACTCGCACGTCAAGAACGTCGCCGAGCTCCGGGCGCGGGTCGCGTTGCTGGCCGCCGACGAACTCGCGGACCACTTCGGCGCGGCGGTGGCGGGCCGGGCGGGCAAGGACGCCCTGATCGCGTTCGCCGACGCGTACCGCAGCTACGCGCTGGAGCGCCCCGGCCGGTACGCGGCCACACAGCTCCCGATGGATCCCGCCCTGCTCGCCGAGTCCTCCGGCGCGCTCCGCAAAATCGAGCTCACCTATTCGATGCTGCGCGGATACGGGCTGGCCGAGCCGGATCTGACCGACGCGGTACGGCTGCTGCGCAGCACCTTCCACGGGTTCATCAGCATCGAGGCCAACGACGGATTCGGACACTCCCGCGAGGTCCAGGCGTCCTGGGAGCGGGCCGTCGACGCGCTGCACATCGCTCTGGAGAACTGGCCCTCCCCAGCCGCCGAAGCACCTGCCGAACAGACGTCCTCCCGGACTTCCGGGACCAGCGGAAAGCGACGTACACCATGAGTGGACCGAAGACCGGCACCCTGCGGGTGCCCGGTGCGACCCTCCACTACGAAGTGCGCGGCACCGGCCCGGTGCTGCTGCTGATCCCCGCCGGGGCCGGCGACGCCGCCGCCTTCGACCAGGTGGCGCCGGGCCTCGCCGACCAGTACACGGTGGTGTCCTACGATCCGCGCGGCATGTCGCGCAGCCCGCTCGACGGCCCGCTCGCGGACCAGCTGGTCGAGGAGCACAGCGAGGACGCGTACCGCCTGCTCGACCTGGTCTCGCCGGGCGGGGAACCGGCGTATGTGGTCGGCTGCAGCTCGGGGGCCATCGCCGCGCTCGACCTGCTGGCCCGCCACCCGGAGCGCGTCCGGCTGGCGATAGCGCATGAGCCGCCGCTGGTGGAGCTGCTGCCCGACGCCGCGAAACAGCGGGCGTTCTTCGCCGAGGTACGCGAAGCCCATCGCCGGGAGGGCCTCGGGGCGGCGGTGGCGGTGATGAGCGCCGGCACCGGTCCGGCGGAGAGCGACGCGCCGCCCAAGGAGGAGAAGGAGGCCGCGGTGGAGCTGCCGCCGCGTCCGGCCGAGGTGCTCGACCGGATGATGGCCAACTTCCCCTACTTCCTGGAGCACATCCTGTGCCCGTTCACCTCCTACGCCCCGGATGTGGCGGCCTTGCGGGCCGCGTCGGAGCGGCTGGTGCCGGCCGGGGGACGGGACTCCCACGGGCTTCTCCTGTACCGGCCGGCCGCGGCGCTCGCGGAGCTGCTGGACACCGAGGTCATGGACTTCCCGGGCGGCCATTCGGGCCTCAGCGAGCATCCGGAGGAGTTCACCGAGGCGTTGAGGGAGACGCTGTCGCGTCGATGACCGCGGTCAGCCGGGCGGGTTCCCCCTGAGTGGTAGAAACAACGCACCCGCGGAGAGGTGAGGACGATGAGGCTGCGCTGTGCCGTGCTCGACGACTACCAGGACGTGGCGCTGTCCATGGCCGACTGGTCGAGTGTCCTCGACGCGGTGGACGTGGTGCCCGTCCAGAAGCACATCGCCGATCAGGAGGCGGTGGCCGAGGCGGTCGGGGACTGCGAGATCGTGGTCATCATGCGGGAGCGCACCCCCTTCCCCGCCTCGCTGTTCGCCCGGCTGCCGCGGCTGAAACTGCTCGTCACCACAGGGATGCGCAACGCGTCGGTCGATCTGGAGGCCGCCGCCCGGCACGGGGTCACCGTCTGCGGCACGGCCAGTAGCTCCGAGCCGCCCGCCGAGCTCACCTGGGCGCTGATCCTCGGACTCGCCCGCCATGTGGTGCGGGAGAGCACCGCGCTGCGCGACGGCGGGCCGTGGCAGAGCACGGTCGGCACCGATCTGCACGGCCGTCGTCTCGGACTGCTGGGGCTTGGCAGGACCGGCACCAAGGTGGCGCGGGTCGGCCTGGCCTTCGGCATGGATGTGGCCGCCTGGAGCCGCAACCTGACGGCCGAGCGCGCCGAGGCGGAGGGGGTCCGGCTCGCCTCCTCCAAGGAGGAATTGCTGGAGACCAGCGACTTCGTCTCGGTGCATCTGGTGCTCAGCGACCGGACGCGGGGGCTGCTCGGCGCGCCGGAGCTGAGGCGGATGCGCCCCACCGCGTATCTCGTGAACACCTCCCGTGCCGCGATCGTGGACCAGGCGGCGCTCGCCGATGCCCTGCGGGGCGGCTGGATCGCGGGCGCGGGGGTCGATGTGTTCGAGGAGGAGCCGCTGGGACCGGACCATCCCTTCCGTACGCTGCCGAATCTGCTGGCCACCCCGCATCTCGGCTATGTCACCCGGCGCAACTACGAGGGCTACTACCAGCAGGTGGTCGAGGACATCCACGCCTTTCTGACGGGCGAGCCGATCCGGTTGCTGAACGCGCCGAAGCCGGCCTGACCGGACCGGCGAAGGCCCTGTCACGGCGTCAGCGGCGATGGCGGCGGTGGCTGAGGGCCATTCCCATGGCGGGGACACCAGGGGGCGCCACTGACAGGGGCCTCGCCGCCGGCCCCGCCCAGGCGGGCGGGCCACGGGCGCCACCTACGCACCGGCATCCGCGTGTTGCCGCGCGGCCAGGGCATGGGCCGCCTCCCGTGTCGCCGGATACAGCTCGCGGTAGAGCCGGTAGAGGCCGTCGTATGTCCCGGCCATCTCCGGGTCGGGCTCCACCGTGTGCGCGACCGGGTTCCATTCCGCGATGTCCGTCGCCACCGCGTGCCCCGTGCCGACCGCCGCGAGGAAGGCGTCGCCGTAGGCGGCGCCCACGGTGTGCCGGGGGACGTCCTGGGGACGGCCCGTGACGTCGGAGACGATCCGGGTCCACAGCTCCCGCGCGCCGCCGCCGACGGCGACGAGGCGGCGGATGTCGCCGCCCGCCTCGTCCATGGCCGACAGATTGTGCCGTACGCCGAACGCCGTGGCCTCCAGGGCGGCGCGGTACAGATGACCCCGGCCGTGCCGGAGCGTCAGGCCGAGGACGAGTCCACGGGCGTCGGGGTCGAAGAGGGGGGTGCGTTCGCCCGCGAAGTACGGGAGCATCAGCAGCCCCTCCGCGCCCGGGGCGAGGGCGGTGGCCTCGGCCACCAGCGTGCCGTAGTCCGCGCCGGTGAGATCGCGCAGCCATCCGGTGACGGCACCGGAGGTGGCCATGCCCGCCGCCAGACAGTACGTATCGGGGAACGCGCCCCGGGTGGACCACAGATGAGGGTCGGGCGCGGGTTCGGTGACCACATTGACCAGGAACATCGTGGTGCCGTACATCAGCATCAGATCCCCCGGCGCGATGGCCCCCACAGCGCTCGCCTCGGTCCAGGCGTCGATGGTGCCCGCGATCACGGGGGTGCCCGCCGGGATGCCGGTGGCGGCCTGGGCCTCGGCGGTGATCTGGCCGGCCACCTCGGTGGGCCACACCAGCCGCGGCCACTCCAGATCCGGTGCGATCTCCTCGCACCACTCCCCGATCCAGGCGCCGCGCCGCAGATCGTAGAGCGGGGTGCACTGGCTGGCGGAATGGTGGTCGAGGACGTACGCCCCGGTCAGCCGGTGCACGAGATACGAACTCGCCATGAACCAGCGGCGGGTGCGGGCGTAGACCGCGGGCTCCTCCTCCCGTACCCAGGCGAGCTTGGGCCCGATGGCCTGGCTGGTCAGCGGCGAACCGCAGCGGTCGAGCACGCGCTGATCGCCGTAGCGCGCCCGCTGGGCGGCGATCTGGTCGCCCGCGCGGGTGTCCACCCCGTACAGGATCGCCGGGCGCAGCGGGGTGGCGTCGGCGTCGGTCGGCAGCAGACAGGGGCCGACGCCGCTGACGCCCACCGCCCCGATCCGCTCCCCGGCGGGGGCGGTGGCCAGCAGCTCCGCGCTGAGGGCCGTGAAGTCCCGCCACCACACGGCCCGCGCGTCGTGCTCGACCCAGCCGGGGCGCGGGGTGGCGGTGGTGTGCTCGCGGGCGGCCTGGGCGACCAGGGTGCCATCGGTCCGGACGAGAACGCCCTTGGAGCCGGAGGTGCCGATGTCGATGCCGAGCAGCAGAATCATGTCGTTCCTCGGAGTCCTCTCCTCGGCGCGCGTACGCACCTTGTACCCCCGTTCGTTCTACCCCCTTCCCCGGTGTCTCCTTCCCCGGCTCCTCCTTGAACCAAGCGTCATGGGGATTGCCATTGGCATGTGACCAGGCCGTCGGCCGTCCCCGTTGACGCGAATGCATGCTCGCGCTCTCCTGCCTGCGGTCCTTACGGGCGCGCTTCCCCGACGGCCGGCTGTACGCCGGTCTCGGAGCGCAGTCGCCGGGCGGGGCGCCGGCGGACCCGATGGAGATCCTGGGCCGGTTTCTGCGGGCGCTGGGAGTGCCACCGCAGCGGATACCCGCGGCCGTGGACGAACGGACGGATCTGTACCGGTCGTTGACCGCCGAGCGGCGGCTGGTGGTGTTGCTGGACGACGCCGCAACCGCCGCGCAGGCCAGACCCCCTGCTGCCGGGCGGACGGAATGTGGGGGTGGTGACCAGCCGCTGGAATCCTCTTCCGCACCTGACGGGTCGCCCAGCGCTCCACGTCCAGGCGGATGGGCACATGACGCCAAGGGACGTCTGCCACGACACTCATCGAACCCCTCCCGAGCCCTCGTCTGGGGGTGCGCGGACCGGCCGCGCACCGCCTCGGACCGGATGTGCCCCACTCCGTGGACGAACGACGTGCGGAAACCTTGCAACCGCCCTGCGGCGAGACCGTAGCCCGATTTGCGTGATCCGGGCGGTGTCTGCGCCCCTCTGCCTCGATGCGCCCCTGTCTGGGCAGGGAAATCGGCGCAACGGTGGAAGTGCCGGAATCGCGAAGAGCAGGGCCGACCGGCCGGGGGGATGCTGGTGGAACTCCGAGTCTTGGGACCCGTGGAGCTCTGGCACCAGGGCCGTCAGTGGACGCTGGGTTCGCCGAAGGAGCGGTGCGTGCTGGCGGTCCTGGGTGCCGCGGCGGGCGAACCGGTCTCCGTGGACGCCCTGGTGGACCGAGTCTGGGGAGATCGGCTGCCACTGACCGCCGCGGCCACGCTGCACAGCTATCTCTCCCGGCTGCGGGGCCGGCTGAAGCAAGTGGCCGGCGACGACACACGGCTGGAGCGCCCCTCACCGCGCACCTACCGGCTGCGCATCGCCCCCGAGGCCGTCGATCTGACACGCTTTCGGCAGCTGCGCGGGCAGGCCCGTCAGACGGTGGCGGGCGGCGCGGTGGAGCGGGCCGTCGATCAGCTGCGCGAGGCGGAGGGGCGACGCACGGCGCCGAGGCAGCCAGGTGCCATGCCCAGCGGGCCCTCGCGCTCTACCAGAAGCTGGGGGTGGCGGAGGAAGTGGAGCGGGTGCGGCGGTCACTCGCCGAGCGGCAGCCGAGCGGGCCGACTACCAGTACATGATGGGTTGGGGGAACTGTGCGATTGCAACCAACCCGGTGAACACGACAACGGCCAACAAGTCTCTCGTGCCCGCTGTGTACCCGCCGCCCGGCCCCGGCCGCCGCGCCGCCCGGGGCCGGATATGACGCATGCCCGACACCCGGTGGACACGATCCCGTTTCGCCTCCGCCAGACCGGAGAGGCTGCATGGCACGGACAACCCATCGGCCCGCAGAACACACCGGTGCCCGGTCCGGCCGGGCACCGCGGACGGAGGGAACGTGGCCCACAGCACACCCGGGAAGCGCACGCCGGAGGAGGCATCGACCCGGCAGGGCGTCGAACGGCTCGTGGACGGCGGCAGCCGCGCGAGAACGCCACCGCCGACCCGGCGTGGCATGCTCGCGGCGACCGCGGCGGCCGGTGTCGGCCTGCTCGCCGCCGGATGCGGCGATGAGCAGGCCGGTACCGGCTCCAGAGCGGGGGCCCAGGGTGCCAAGGGGTCCGCCGGCCCGTCCGAACCGGCGAAGCCCGCCAAGCCGTCCGCCACCTCGCCCTCGCCGACCGCGCGACCGCGGCCCGAGCTCCCCCGGGGTGGCCGGGAGCTGTCCCGGTACCGCCTGGTGGGCTACTGCGGACTGCCCGGCGCCGCCGCGCTCGGCCGCCTCGGCACCGGGGATCTCGACCAGCGCGTCCGGCAGATCGAGAAGACCGCCCGCGCCTACGCCGCGGACCGTCAGCCGCAGCCCGTACTCGAACTTCTGGCGACGGTCGCCAACAGCAGCGCGGGCCCCGACGGCACCTACCGCTCCCGTACGTCCCCCGATACGATCCGCCGCTTCCACGACATGGCCAAACGCCATCGGGCCCTGCTGCTGCTGAACATCCAGCCGGGCCGGGTCTCGGCCCTCGACGAGGTCAAGGCGGTGCGGGAGTGGCTGGTCCATCCCGATGTGGGGATAGCACTGGACCCGGAGTGGGACATGGGTCCGGGTGAGGTGCCGGGCGACAGCTACGGCCACACCAGCGGCGCGGAGCTGACCGATGTGGCCCGCTATCTCTCCGGAATCGTCGAGGAACACGATCTGCCGCAGAAGCCGCTCGTCTTCCACCAGGTGGCCGTCTCCGTCGTCCGCGACCAGTCCGCGCTGCGTCCACAGCCCGGTGTCGTCCTCATCAAGAGCGCGGACGGCATCGGATCGCCGGGCATGAAGCGGGACACCTGGCGCGAGCTCGTGAAGGACAAGCCCGACGGCCTGCACACCGGCTTCAAGCTCTTCTACGAGGAGGACACCGAGGGAAGCCGGCTGATGACCCCCGAGGAGGTGCTGGCGCTGCGGCCGCGGCCGGACTACGTCATGTTCGAGTGACCACGGCGACGAGGGGCCGCAGCACGGCCGCCCCCGGCCGACCGGGCGAAGCCGGCGGGAGCGGGGGCGGCGGGAGCGGGGGCGCGGGAGCGGGAGCGGCGGGAGCGGGGGCGGGGGCGGGGGCGGGGCTCAGGGGCGCGGGGCCGCCCGCACGGTGAGTGGCTCATGCGCGGCGGTCTCGCCGGGGCCGGGGCGGATGAAGCGCATGGCGACACAGGCACCCGCGTACAGCATGGCCACGACCAGAAGCAGGGCCTGATATCCCATGAGCAGGGCGAGATATTCGAGGGTGCCGCCCGTGAGGGCGCCCAGCAGATTGGCACCGAAGGCCGCCGTGGGGTCGGGGGCCACGGCCAGCCGGTCGGAGAAGATGAGATTGGCGCAGAAGATGGGGGCGAAGGCCAGCGCGATCGCGGCGGCCAGCCGCGCGGCGAACGGCAGCCCGAGCACCAGTTGGGTCGGGATGAGCCAGGCGATGGCCAAGGTGGCGAAGAGCAGGAGTTGCAGGGCGAGCTGATTGAGCCGGCGCATCCGCCGCCGCACTTCCACCGCGCACAGCACGGCGAGCAGCACACCCGCGAACACCATGGCGTTGACCAGCCAGGTGGTGCCGAAGTAGAGGGCGAAGCCGATCACGTTCTTGGTTTCGAGCAGCATGAAGGCGGCCCCGAGCAGGAACATGTCGGCGTAGGTGGCGGTCCTTCTGAGCCGGACCCCGGTCAGCCGCACCGACAACAGCGTCACCAGCAGGATCGCGCCCAGCACCCCGAGATAAAGGGTCGGGATGGTGCGGTGCAGCAGATAGGGGAACGGATGGTCGTCGGAGGCGGCCGAGGGCACCGGACCGGAGGGGCGCCATGCGGATGTGGCGCAGGACTGATCGCCCGACGTGACGCCCGCCACCAGGATCGCGGCCTTCTTGCCGCCGTAGTGGGTGATGCAGGGCGCGTGTCCGAAGACGGAGGTGAGGGTGGAACCGAAGCGGTCGATGAGCCAGTTCTGCCGGTAGTAGTTGTACATGGCGAACGCTCCGCCGGGGGCGAGATGGCGATGTGCCGCCTCGAACGCCTGCCGGGTGAACAGATAGCTCTCCAGGCGCAGATTGCTGGCCCCCGACACCAGGGTCAGGGAGTCCGGCAGCGCGAGGACGATCAGGTCGTAGCGGGCGTCGGTCTGCTCCAGGAAGGCCCGGCCGTCGTTGATGTGGACGTGCACCCGTGGGTTGTCGTACGGACGGGCCGGATGCAGTGACGCGCCGATCTCCTGCAGCCGGGGGTCGATCTCCACGGCGTCCACCCGCTGGGCCCCGTGCGCGAGGGAGAGGGCGACGTCGTTGCCGTTGCCCGCCCCGATGACCAGGACGCGACGGTGGGAGTTGTCCGGTGTCTCGCGGTAGGGCTGCTCATAGGGCGAGCCCGGCTGTGTCAGCGCCTTGAGCGGGGCGATGCTCTGGTGCGGAACGCCGTTGGCGGCGATGTTGTAGTCCCGGTCGGTCGAGGTCGAGCGTTTGACCTCGATCTTGTAGTACGGGGACCAGGAGACGCCGCCGGCCGCCGACTCGAGCGCCAGGACCGCCACCATCACCCCGAGCGGGACCGTGTACCGGACGGTGTTGCGGCGTCCGCCCAGGGCGAGCAGGGCCAGCGCGGCGACGGTGCCCCACACCACCGACGGCGCGCGCAGCCAGGACAGCAGCGCGAACGACACCGACCCGGTCAGCGAGCCGACGAGGTCGTAGCGGTACGCCTCCAGCGACGGCAGCCGCCGGAACAGATCCGCCGTCATCTTTCCGATCGCCATCATGATGAGCGCGGTCAGTCCGAACAGGACGGGCAGGGTCACCCACTGCGGCAGACCGGTGGTTTTGACCGCCGTGAAGTAGATGACCTCGCCGCTGGTCTGCCGGACCTGCACGGGGAACTCCCGCACCAGGACGACGAGGAGGGCGAGCGGCACGGGGGCCCAGCGGGTGAGCCACTGCCCACGGCCGGCCGGGATGAGGAATCCGAGGCCGATCCCGAGGAACGAGCCCAAGAGGATGAAGTTCGAGAAATAGCTCAGATGGACGATATTGGCGCCGGTCCACCGGATCAGCGCCAGCTCGACGAAGAGCATGGTGGCGCTGGCCAGCAGCAGCCTCGCGCGCACGTTTTGCGGTCCAGGGCTGTGCTCCATGTCGGCACACGCTGTCATCCGAAGCGGGGCAGGTCGAGCACCCGCACGGCCCGTGCCGTCGGCCGGATGGCGGGCACCCGGGCCGCCGGAAACCGCCCGGTCCACCGGCCTTCCGGCCGTACGGCGCATCGTCACCCCGCCTGGAAGAAGGACGTCTGCGCAGGTCAGCGGCGTGGCATACGGCCCGTCACCAGGGGAGTCCGGCAGTCGGCGGACAGACGGCCACGGGGAGCCCGGCCCCTCTCCCCCGGCCCCCGCGGTACGGCATTCGGGTCACGGCCGGGATCGCGTCCGTCACCTGATGGGGCCAACGCACGCCGCCCGCGCGGCGGAGGTGCCGGATGCGCCGGCGGTTCGTCCCAGCTCAAGAAGGCCCTGAGGCAGGAGACGAGGCGCCCTCGGCGAAGGCCGCCAGGGTCTCCAGCGACCACACCAGGCGGCCCGCGCGCAGATCCTCGATCACCGAGCGAATCCATGCCGGCTCGGCCGCGGTGACCGCGCGCAGATACTCGTCCTCCAGCGTGGTGACGCGCGGCAGCCCGCGCTCCCTCGCGCCGGCCAGGTCCGCGTCGAGCTCGGCCAGGGAGGCGGCGAGCTTGGCCGCGCGCGCCTCGTCCAGCTCCGGGCAGGGCGCCTCGCTCGCCGCCGAGAGCGCCGTCCAACTGGCCCGCTGTCTGCGTGACGCACCGTACGAGCGGGCCTTCGCGCGCTACGAGGAGCTACGGCGGCCCCGCGTCGAGCGGATCATCGCGAACGCCGCCCGCACCAACAGCGACAAGGCCGCCGGACCGGTCGGCCGGGTGGTGCGGGATCTGCTGATGCCGGTGG
The DNA here is from genome assembly GCF_040606675.1 of Streptomyces sp. NPDC005393. NCBI lineage: Bacteria > Bacillati > Actinomycetota > Actinomycetes > Kitasatosporales > Streptomycetaceae > Streptomyces > Streptomyces sp. NPDC005393. The sequence goes on from NZ_JBEXFG010000014.1 coordinate 91,780, forward strand.
CCATGAAGCTGGTCTAGCCGGAGAAGTCGGCGTGGCAGTTCGACCACCGCGTCGACTGGGACGCCGTGGCGTGAGCGACCCCGTGGCTGAACGGTGTCGCGGCGTGAACGGTGTCGTGGCGTCAACGGTGCCGTGGCGTCAACGGTGCCGGCGGTCAGTGTTCCTGCGCGGTGGGGCGCACCATGAGCTCGTTGATCGCGGCATGCGGGGGCTGCGTGACCATAAAGGTGATGCAGCGGGCGATGTCCGCGGCGTGCAGCCATGACTCCCGCGGCACGCCACGGGCGACGGCGGCGATGCCGCGGTCGCCCGTCATCTCGGTCCTGGTCATGCCCGGCTCCACCACCCCCACCCGGACGCCGCGTCCGGTCACCTCCTGGCGCAGGGACTCACTGAAGGCGTTCACCGCGTGCTTGGTGGCGCAGTAGACACTGTTGTTGGGCCGTGCCAGCCGGCCGGCGGTCGAGCTGACGTTCACCAGGTCGGCGACCCCGCGCGCGCCGTCCACGGCCGCCGCCAGCAGATGCGGCAGCGCCTTCTGCGAGGTGTGCAGCACGGCCCTGACGTTGAGGTCGACCATCCGCTCCCAGTCCTCCGGGTCGCTGAACTCGACGGGGCCGACCGCGACATAGCCGGCGTTGTTCACCACCACATCGAGCCGTTCGAAGCGCTCCACGGCGTCCTCGACGGCCTGTCGCGCCTGCGCCATGTCCCGGAGGTCGGCGGTGAGGGCGACACACGAGCGGCCCTCGTCCCGGATGCTGGAGGCCAGGGCCTCCAGCCGGTCGGTGCGGCGGGCGACCAGCGCGACATCGGCGCCCTCCCGGGCCAGCGCCAGGGCGGTGGCCGCGCCGATGCCGCTGGACGCGCCGGTCACCACCGCCGCGCACCCCGCCAGCGGATGTTCGGCGTTCCCGGCGTGTCCGACGGTCCGGCCGTTCCCGGTGTTCGTATCCGTCACCCTGGGCTCCCTGGTGTCGCGGGCGGTGTAGAGGCGTACGCGGACGCGCGGCCTGGGGGTGTCTTGTGGATCATGCGGGGCGCCCCCTAGATCCGGTACCCCCTCCACGCCCGTTGATCGCCTCCGTTCCTCCCATCGGACCAGACGCCGGGTCACAGGCCGCTGAGCCCGGCGGCGAGGGTCGCGGTACGGGGCAGGGCGCCGATGAACACGACCGGCGTATGCCGGTAGGCCGTTGGGGTCGCGCTGCTGTCCAGCCTGTGCACCCTGCCGCCGCCGCGCGGCGACCATCGGTCCCTGAGCCTTCGCACCGCCGAGACCGGCGCATGACCACCGAGTCCACCCCGTCCACCACACTCGCCCAGGGAGCCGAGCTCATGCCCCAGTACTTCCGCGACTCGCCCGAGTCTCTCGTTCCCGACGCGCTCGCCGGCTTCGCCGCCGCCCACGCCGGCCTCGTCGAGCACCATCCGGACCATGGCTATCTCCGCGCCCGTCACACCGCGCCGACCCGCCGCGTCGGGCTGGTCTCGGGAGGCGGCTGCGGCCATGAGCCGCTGCACTCCGGCTTTCTCGGCGCGGGGATGCTGGACGCCGCATGCCCCGGCCGGATCTTCGCCTCGCCCCACAACCGGCAGATCTTCGAGGCCAGCCGTGCCGTCGCCGGGTCCGACGGCGTCCTGCACATCGTCAAGAACTACACGGGCGATCGCATCAACTTCGGCATCGCCGCCGAACGCCTCGCCCACGAGGGCATCCGCTGCGCCCGCGTCCTGATCGACGACGACCTCGCCACCGACTCCGACGACATCGCGGTCGGCCGGCGCGGCACCGGCGCCACCCTGATGGTCGAGAAGATCCTCGGCGCCGCCGCCGACGAGGGGCGCGGTCTGGACGAGCTGGTCGCCCTCGGCACCGGTCTGACCCGCCGGGCTCGCAGCCTCGCCGTCGCCTCCGCCGCTCATACCGCGCCCGCCTCCGGCGCCCCGGCCTTCACCCTTCCGGACAATGTGCTGGAGTTCGGGGTCGGCATCCACGGCGAGCGCGCCGAGTCGACCACCCCGCACGCACCGCTCGGCAAGCTCGTCGAGACCATGACGGACCAGTTGCTCGCCGCCCTCCCCGACACCGTCGAGCCACGGGTGCTCGCCCTGGTCAACGGGCTTGGCGCGATCACCTCGCTGGAGCTGTACGGCATCCGGCACGCCCTCGCCAAGGCCCTGGACGACCGGGGCGTCACCCTCGACCGGTCCCTGACCGGAACCTTCGTCAGCGCCCTCGATATGCGTGGCTTCTCGCTGTCCCTGCTCGCCACCGACGACGAGGCGCTACGGCTGTGGGACGCCCCCGCCCGTACCCCGGCCTGGCCCCTGTGACCCCGCGATCACCCCAAGGAGCTCCCGCACCCATGTCCGACCACCCCGGCCCGTACGCCCTCACTCACGCCGCCGTCATGGACTGGCTGACCCGCTTCGCCGCCACCGTGCGCTCCGTCGAACCCGAGCTCACCTCGCTCGACCAGCAGGCGGGCGACGGGGATTTCGGCGCCAACCTCACCACCGGAATGGACGGCGTCCGCCGCGCGCTCGACGCCCTCGCGGCCGAACGCACGGACGCCAAGAACGCCCGGAACGGCCAGGGCGGCCCCGATGCGCCGCTCGCCGCCGCCGCGCGGGTCTTCCTCGACGACGTCGGCGGCACCAGCGGTCCCCTGTTCGGCCTGCTCTTCCAGGAGCTCGCCGACGCGCTGCGCATGGCCGCCCCCACCCCGCCCGGGACCGCCGCGCTGGCCACCGGCACCGCCGCCGGGGCGGCCGCGATCCAACGGGTCGGCGAGGCCGAGGTCGGCGACAAGACGATGGTCGACGCCCTCGTCCCCGCCGCGCACGCGCTCGCCGCGTGCGACCCGGCCACCGACCCCGCACACGCGCTCCACCTGGCCGCGGTCGCCGCCTACCGGGGCGCCCGCTCCACCACCGGACTGCGCGCCCGGCGCGGCCGCGCCAGCTACACCGGCGACCATGCGCGTGGCGTCCCCGACCCCGGCGCCCTGGCCGTCGCCCTGCTGTTCGCCTCCGCCGAAGACGAGCTGACCGCGCTGAGCCGGCTCCCGCAGTCCTGATGGCCGCATCGGGGGCCCGCGCGGTGAACCCGGGCGCCGTGGCGCGCGTACTGGCCCTTGAGTCTGGACGTGTTCTGAGCCTCGAAGTCCCGGGCCGCCGCATGGGACGGGCCGAGCCGGGCAGGCGACCAGGATTCGTTGTCGGCTCGTTCGAAGGTGCCCGGGAGACTCAGTGCAGCAGGACACCCGTACCCGTGTGACCACGCCCCCGGCCGCCCCGCGGCCGCGGGGCGACGCCGCGTCGGCAGGCCGCACCCGCGACGCGTACTTCGACAATGCGAAGTACCTCACCATCGTGCTGGTGGCCTGTGGCCACGCAGGGGAGCCGCTCACGTACGGCAGCCGGGCCGCCACCGCGATCTATCTCACGGTCTACGCGTTTCACATGCCCGCCTTCGCTCTCATATCGGGCTATTTCTCGCGGAGTTTCGATACGGGGCCCGGACGGCTGAAACGGTTGCTCACCGGGGTCGTCGTGCCGTACATCGTCTTCGAGGTCGCGTACACCCTCTTCTACCGCTGGGCCCAGGACGACCCGGGCTATCCCATCAGCCTGCTCGACCCCTGGTATGTGATGTGGTTCCTGGTCGCGCTGTTCGTGTGGCGGATCACCACGCCCCTGTGGCTCTCCCTGCGCCATCCGGTGCCGGTCGCGCTGGCCGTCTCCGCGCTCGGCTCCCTCTCGCCGGACACCGGCGGCGATCTCGCCCTGCAGCGGGTGCTGGCGTTCCTTCCCTTCTTCGTCCTCGGGCTCACCCTGCGGCCGGACCACTTCGCCCGGCTGCGCACCCGGCGGGCGCGGCGGATCGCCCTGCCGGTCGGGGTCGGCGCGCTGTGCGCGGCGTACGTGGTGGCGCCGTGGTTCAACGCGGAGTGGTTCTACCACCGCAAGAGCGTCGCGGACCTGGATGTGCCCCGCTGGGCCGGTCTTCTCACCACCCCCGCTCTCTTCGCTCTGGCGCTCGTGCTGACGGCCTGCTTCCTGGCCTGGGTGCCGGGGCGCCGGACCTGGTTCACCACGCTCGGCGCGGGGACGATGTACGGCTATCTGCTGCACGGCTTCATCATCAAGTCGTCCCGCTTCTGGGGCTGGTACGACCATCCGTGGCTGCACACCCCGCTCGGCGAGCTGACCGTCACCGCCGCCGCGGTGGCCATGATCACCCTGCTGTGCACCGACCCCGTACGGCGTGTGCTGCGCTGTGTGGTCGAGCCGCGCATGGCGTGGGCGTTCCGGCACACCGGGAAGTGAGCCCTCAGCGGCGGACTCGGGTCGGCGTTCCGCGGGTCGGTCCGGGTGTCACAGCCCATGGCGGCGGTCGCCGAGGACGCGTTCGCACACCTCGCGCTCGCTCTGCGGGGAGAACGGGGCGCGGCGGGCCGCGATGGCCCGGCGGGTCTCCTCGGCGATCAGATCGGCGTTGATGGCCGCCGCGGCGCGGACACCCGCGGCGGCGGCGCTGACCACCTGCTCGACGGGGGTGATGACATTCCCCGCCACCCACACACCGGGGACGGCGGTCGCGCCGGTCGCGTCGGCGGGGACGGCGCGACCGATCACATGGCCGGCCATCTCCTGGTCGTCGATCACCAGCACCGAACGCCGGGCCCGCCCCAGGGTCAGCGCCCCGCTCAGCCCAGCGGCGCCGGCTCCGACCACCACGACCCCGTAGCGTCGCTCACCGTCCCGGCCCCGGGCCACCGTCTGTCCTTCGTATGCACTCACGCGCACTACCTCCGTTTCTGCGAGGAGGGTGCGCGCACCCGTCGGCGCTTGACAAACTTCGTTGCCGAGGCGGCAAATGGGGGTATGGCTGACGACGACCTCACGGATGTGCTGACCGCCGTAGGGCCACGGCTGCGGACCCTGCGCCACACCCGTGGCACCACACTGGCGCAGCTCAGCGAGGTGACCGGGATCTCACTGAGCACGCTGTCGCGGCTGGAGTCGGGGCAGCGCAAGCCGGCGCTGGAGCTCCTGCTGCCGCTGGCGAAGGCGTACGGGGTGCAGCTGGACGAGCTGGTCGGCGCACCCGCCCCCGGGGATCCCCGGATCCATCCGCGGCCCTTTACCCGGCACGGCCAGACCTTCGTGCCGCTGACCCGCTACCTGGGCGGTCTGCACGCCTACAAGCAGATCATCCCGGCCCGGCAGTCGGCCGAGTGCGCCCGGCCCGAGCAGCGCGTGCACGAGGGCTATGAGTGGCTCTATGTGCTGTCCGGGCGGCTGCGGCTGGCGCTGGGCGAGCACGATCTCGTCCTCACCGCGGGTGAGGCCGCCGAATTCGACACCCGCACCCCGCACGGCTTCGCCAACGCCGGGGACCGGCCCGTGGAATTCCTCAGCCTCTTCGGGGCGCAGGGCGAGCGGATGCACGTCCGGGCCCGCCCCGCCGCCACCTGACCAGTACGCGCGGGCTCACCCCGAGGGCTCATCCGGGACGGGCTGCTCGGGGTGCACGCTTCCCGTCTGCGGCCTCCCCTGCCGTCCCGTCCCGGACTCGTCCAGATCGGGGACGTCGTCCGCGTGGTCCGGCGCCTCGCCGGCATCCTCCACATCCAGGGGGTCGGGCCCGCCCCGCGCCTGCTGGTCGGGCAGATCCCTCGGGATGGCGCGATCGTGTTCGCCTGATTCTTCGCGTCGCCGGTCGTCGCTCACGATGCCGCTCCTTTCCTCGGTGAACAGGGCACATGGCCTCCAGTACCCCGCACACCACCGCCAATGCACCACCGGCCCCGGGAAGGACCATCGCGGGCCCCACCGGGCTGCCGATCTCGGCGGCCCGGGCGCCCCTCAGCCGTGCTCGGCGAAGGCGGCGGCGATGTCCTCGCGGCCGGCGCCGGTTGCCAGCAGCAGCCGGAGCAGCACCCTTGCCTTGTACGGATCGAGCAGCCCGCCGTCGATCAGCCCGCGGCGCCGCAGATCGGCCTCCGATCCGGCCGCGCCGTAGGTGTTCCGCAGCACCGATCCGCTGCCGGTACGTGAGGTGAGCGCCACCGGGATGCGTTCGGCGAGGGCGCCGAGCACCGGCGCGAGCTCGCCCGGCACATGGCCGACGCCGAACCCGGCGACGACCAGGCCCTGATGGGCCTCGGCGAGGCCGTCGAGCAGTACGCCGTCGTCGTCGAGCGTGACGGTGTACAGCGCCACCCGGGTCGCGTCCAGCCGCGCCGCCCCGGGCCGGGCCGGCCATGGCTCGCGGCGGGGCGGCCGCGCCAGGACACGCACCCGCCCCTCGATGACATGGCCGATCGGGCCGGTGTTCGGGGAGGCGAAGGTGGCCGTGCTGGTGGCATGGGTCTTGCGGACCCAACGCGCCGCGTGGATCTCGTCGTTGAAGACCACCAGCGCCCCGAGCCCGTGCGCAGGGGGCGAGGCCGCGACGCGCGCGGCGGCGAGCAGATTGGCCGGGCCGTCCGCGCCCGCGAGCGTGGGATTGCGCATCGCGCCCGTGAGCACGAACGGGGCCTTGTGCGACCACAGGAGGTCGACGAGGAACGCCGTCTCCTCCAGGGTGTCGGTCCCCTGTGTCACAACGACACCGACGGCGCCGTCGGCCACCGCACGGGAGGCGGCGTCGACCACATCGATCACCTGAGGGAACGTCAGATGAGCGCTGGGGACGGCGTGGGTGTCGCGCACATCGAGCGGCACCCCGAGGCCGTCGAGCCCAGGAACCGCCGCGGTGAGCTCGGCGCCGGTCAGCCGCGCCACCACGCCGCCGGAGCCGTCACCGGACCGCCCGGCCATGGCGATCGTGCCGCCGAGGGTGAACAGGGAGACACCCACCGGCCCTCGCCCGGCCCCGGAGGTGCCCTTCGACCGCTCCCCCACCGTGCTGTGAACTGGGTCCATCGGCCGTCGCTCCCTTCGACGCTGCTGCCCGGCCGATGCTAACGTCCGTTCACGGTCAATGGTCGAACGTGAACCAGTTGACGTTCACGAACGCGGCAGGTTGGCCACTGGTGAAGGTCAGATAGACGTCATGGGTGCCGGTGACGCCGCTGATGTTCGCCGGTATCGTCCTCCAGCTCTGCCAGCCACCGGTGTTGGCGACCGAGAAGCTGCCGATGGGAGCGCTGGTGCGGCTGTCGAGCCGTACCTCGACCAGCCCGCTGACGCCGTCGGCGGCGCCGCCGGCGACACGGCCCCGGAACTGCGTGGCCGGGGTGGAGCCGAAGGAGACGCCCTGGTAGAGCGCCCAGTCGCCGTTCTCCACGGCGCCGACGTTCTGGCCGCCTCCCGTGTCCATGGTGGCCTCGGTGGCAAGGCCCGTCTGCTGGTCGTAGGACTCGGCCTGGATGGTGCCGTACGCGTCACGGCCGCCGGGGCCGGGCGGGGTCGTGCCCCCGTCGCCGGCCGCCTGGAGCACCGAGACATAGTCGACGACGAGCGGATGGCCGGGAACGGTGCCTGCGTCGGGGCCGCCGCCGAAGGCCGCGGGGAACTGACCGCCCATGGCGACGTTGAGGATGATGAAGTAGCCGTGGTTGGTCGCGTTGGCCCAGGTGGTGGCGTCGACCTGATTCTGCTTCACGGTGTGGAAGGTGACGCCGTCCAGCGAGAAGCGCATCTCCTCGAGGCTGGTGGACCGGTCCCATTCCACGGCGTAGGTGTGGAAACCACCCTGGCAGGTGGTGCCGGAGCAGGCGCGCTGGCCGCCGATGCCGGACGTCTCGTTGCACGGGCCCCCGGGGCTGGTGCCGCAGTGCAGGGTGGCCCAGGTGTTGTTGAGGCCCTGGACGTTCTCCATGATGTCCAGCTCGCCGATGCCCGGCCAGTTCCACCAGTTGCCGCGGTAGGGGGCGCCCAGCATCCAGAACGCGGGCCAGTAGCCCTTGGCGGCGTCGCCGGTGACGTCGGGCATCCGGAGGCGCGCCTCGACGCGCAGCTCTCCGCCCGCGGACGGCTGGAAGTCGGAGCGCTTGGTCTCGATGCGGCCCGAGGTCCACTGCCCGGAGCCATCGCGCCGGGGTGTGATCCGCAGATTCCCGGCGCCGTCGAGCGCGACGTTGGAGGGGTCGGCGGTCATCGTCTCGACCTCGCCGGTGCCGAAGTTGGCGGGCCCGCCCGGATAGCTCGTGCCGGTCGTGTACTGCCAGTTCTGGGTGTTCACCCCGGACCCCGCGGGCCCGGTGAAGTCGTCCAGGAAGACCTGGGACCAGCCCGACGGGACCGGCGGCGCCGAGGCGCTCGCCGGCTGGACGACGGCCCCGGCGGCGGCCGTGGCCAGGCTCAGCGCGCCGAGCGCGGCGATGACGGCTCGTCGGACGGGGCCGCGTCTGCCGGATGATCTCCGCTTTCTCCTCATGGGAGCCTCCTTGGGGGGGAGCGGTGCACAAAGGCTGTGAGAGCGCTCTCAAGCCGCAGTTGCGCGGTTACTGTGCTCCCCGCCCTACGAGACGTCAAGGGTGAAGGGCCGGCCAGGACGGCGGAGCGGATCGCCGCATAAAGATCTCCTAAATCAATCTGAACACAACGCGTGCCCCGCCCGTATCAACAGCCGGGTCGAGCCTCTTCCCTTGCGGACGAACAATCCGTAACCCCCCAGCAGGAGGTCATGAGTTGAGCCATAAGCGCGTACCGAAGCGAAAGATCGTGTTCGCGGGGGCCGGGGCCGCCGCGGTCGCGGCGGCCGCGATACTGCTGCCCAACGCCAACGCCTCGCAGGACGACAAGGCGGACGCCCAGCCCAAGAAGGTCAACGCCGCGGCGGCGGCGGACATCGCCTCGGAGCTCGCGTCGAAGCTGGGCGAAGCCTTTGGCGGGGCCTACTACGACAAGGACAAGCAGCAGGTCATCGTCAATGTCGTCGGCGACAGCAACAATGTGAACGTCGAGGTCAAGAAGGCCGGGGCGGTGGCAAGAAGCGTCAAGAACAGCACCGCCGACCTCAAGACCGCGGCCAAGACGCTGAAGACGAAGGCCACGATCCCGGGCACCGCGTGGTCCGTCGACCCCAAGACCAATGAACTGCGGGTCACCGCGGACTCCACCGTCACCGGCGCGAAGTGGGACACCGTGCAGTCGACCGTGAAGTCGCTCGGCGCGGGCATGGCCACCGTCAAGCGGTCCGCGGGCGAGTTCAAGACGTTCGCCGCGGGCGGCGACGCCATCTTCGGCGGCGGCGCACGCTGCTCCCTCGGCTTCAACGTCACCACCGACAGCGGCGCCCCCGGCTTCATCACCGCCGGCCACTGTGGGGTCGCCGCCAAGGAGTGGTCGGACTCGCAGAACGGCGCGCCGGTCGCCACCGTCCAGAAGGCCACCTTCCCCGGCAACGGCGACTTCTCGCTGCTCACCTACGACGACGCCAACACCAACGCCCCGAGCACGGTCAACACGGGCGGCGGTAAGACCGTGAACATCACCCAGGCCGCCGAGGCCACGGTGGGCCAGCAGGTGGAGCGCATGGGCAGCACCACCGGGTTGCACGACGGCACGGTCACCGGCCTCGACGCCACCGTCAACTACCCCGAGGGCACGGTCAGCGGGCTCATCCAGACCGATGTCTGCGCGGAGCCCGGCGACAGCGGCGGGTCCCTGTTCACGCAGGACGGCAGCGCGATCGGGCTGACCTCCGGTGGCAGCGGAGACTGCACCGCCGGTGGCGAGACCTTCTTCCAGCCGGTGACGACGGCACTGGCGGCGGTCGGCGCCCAGATCGGCGGCGGCGCGGCCGACAACGGCGCGGGCGCGGCCGACAACAGCGCAGGCGCGGCCGACAACAGCGCGGGCGCAGCCGACAACAGCGCAGGCGCGGCCGACAACAGCGCGGGCGCAGCCGACAACAGCGCAGGCGCGGCCGACAACGGCGCGGGCGCAGCCGACAACGGCTGACGACCCCCGCGACCCGGGTGTCCCGCGCCGTCACCGCGGGACACCCGGGGGCCAGTGGACCCGGAAGCGGCCCAGGGCCGGGCGGCTGTCAGCGGGTGGCCAGCCCCTCGCGTACCCGCTCCAGCGTGATCGGCAGGTCGCGTACGCGCACACCCGTCGCGTGATGCACCGCGTTGGCGATCGCCGCCGCCGTGCCGACGATACCCAGCTCCCCGACGCCCTTGGTACCCATCGGGTTGAGCTCGTCGTCCTCCTCCTCCATCCAGTGCGCCTCGACATCCCGGATATCCGCGTTCGCCGCCACATGGTACGTAGCGAGGTCATGGTTGGCGAAGTCACCGAATCCGGGGTCGAGTTCAAGATTTTCGTGCAGCGCCATCGACAGGCCCATGCACATCCCGCCGCGCAGTTGCGACCGTGCTGTCCGGGGGTTGACGATGCGTCCGGCGGCGAACATCCCCAGCAGCCGGTCGACCCGCACCTGACCGGTGTCGGCGTTCACTCGCACCTCCGCGAACTGGGCGCCGTAGGCATGGCGCGAGAGCTGTTTCCGCGCCTCGACGTCCTCGGTGGTGTCCGCCACGGCCTCGATTCCGCAGGGCGGGATCGCACCGGTCATCTCGTCGACTTTCTTGGCCAGCACCCGGCACGCCTTGCTCACCGCCCACCCCCAGGAGCTGGTGCCCATCGAGCCGCCGGCAAACGGGGCCGAACCGTAGGCGCTGCGGCCCACGTCGAGGGTGACCCGGTCGAGCCACACCCCGAGTTCGTCCGCCGCCACCTGGGTCAGCGCGGTGCGGGCTCCGGTGCCGATGTCGGCCGCGGCGATCCGTACGACGAAGCTGCCGTCGGGCTCGGCCCGGGCGCTCGCGGTGGCAGGCCAGGTGATGGCGGGGTAGTTGCCCGCCGCCACTCCGGTGCCCACCAACCACTGCCCCTCCCGGCGGCGGCCCGGGGCGGGGTCGCGCCCCGCCCAGCCGAAGCGGGCGGCGCCCTCGCGCAGACACGCCACCAGGTTGCGGCTGCTGAAGGGGTGTCCGGACTCGGGTTCGACGGAGGGCTCGTTGACCACCCTGAGCTCGACGGGGTCCATCTCCAGTGCGCAGGCCAGCTCGTCCATCGCGCTCTCCAGCGCGAACATCCCCGGTGCCTCGCCGGGGGCCCGCATCCACGAGGGGGTCGGTACATCCAGCTGCGCCAGGCGGTGGGTGGTACGGCGGTGGGGCGCGGCATACATGACGCGTGTGGGGGTGACGGTCTGCTCGCAGTACTTCGTGAGCGTGGAGCTCTGCTGGAGTGCGTTGTGCGAGATCGCGGTGAGGCGGCCGTCGCGCTCGGCGCCGAGCCGGACGCGCTGCACGGTGGGTGTCCGGTACGAGACCATGGTGAACATCTGCTGCCGGGTCGCCGCCACCTTCACCGGGCGTCCCACGGCGCGGGCGGCCAGCGCGGCGAGCACCGTGGGCGGGCGGGGAATCGCCTTGGAGCCGAAGCCGCCGCCGACGTGGTCCGCCACGACCCGTACGCTCCCCTCGGGGAGGCCGAACAGCCCGGCCAGCGTGGTGGCCGTCATCCAGGGGCCCTGGTCGCCGTTGTAGAGGGTGAGGGAGTCGCCGTCCCAGACCGCGACGGTGGCGTGCGGCTCCATCGGGCTGGTGTGCTCCGGGGGCGTGGTGTACGTGACATCGACGACGACCGGAGCTGCGGCCAGGGCGGAGTCCACGTCGCCGGTCTCCGTCTGTCCGGGGTAGCCGGCATTGACCGTGTCGGGCACGAAGATGCGCGGATCGCCGTCCCTCAACTCGACGTCGTGGTCGTCCACGTCGTACTCGACGCGCACCGCCGCCGCGGCCTGGCACGCCGTCTCGTAGGTGTCCGCGACCACGGCGGCCACGATCTGCCCGCGGTAGGCCACATCGGCGGACTGGAGCACGAAGAGTTCGGGATCGTCGGTCGGGTGCAGCCGTTGCACATTGCCGGTGTCCAGTACGGCGAGGACGCCCGGCAGGGCGAGCGCGGCACCGCCGTCGACCGAGCGCACCCGGCCACGTGCGATGGTGGACTGCACCGCCCAGGCGTAAAGGGCGTCCGGCACCGGGTATTCGTAGGCGTAGAGCGCGGCTCCGGTGACCTTGTCGCGCCCCTCGACCCGGGTCACCTCCACGCCCACGGTCCGCTGGAGCGTGGTCATCGCCCCTCCCCTCCGACGAGGTCGCGTACGACGGCGGTGATGAGATCAGCGGCGAGGCCGACCTTGAAAGCGTTCTGCGGCAGCGGGCGCGCCGACGCGAACTCCTCGCGCGCCGCTGCCCTCAGCGCCTCCTCGGTCGGCCGCTCCCCGGTCAGCAGCCGCTCGGCCTTCGACGCCCGCCAGGGCCGCGGGGCCACTCCGCCGAGCGCGAGCCGGATCTCGCGCAGGGTGCCATCGGCCGCCGTGGCGGCCACGGCGGCGACCGACACCAACGCGAACGCGAAGGACCAGCGGTCGCGGACCTTGCGGTAGCGCATGACGGCGCCCTCGGGGGGCGGTGGCAGCTCGACGCCGGTGATCAGGTCGCCGGGCTGCAGCACCGTCTCGCGGTCGGGGGTGTCGCCGGGCAGCAGATAGAAGTCGGCCAGCGGCACCGGGCGCGGGCTGCCGTCCACGCGGCGCAGATGGACCACGGCGTCGAGCGCGATCATCGCCACCGCCATGTCGGACGGGTGGGTGGCCACACACGCGTCGGAGGTGCCGATGACGCCGAGGTCGCGATGGCTGCCCCTGATGGCCGAACAGCCCGTTCCCGGCTGCCGTTTGTTGCACGGCTTGGTCACGTCCTGGAAGTAGACACAGCGGGTCCGCTGGAGCAGATTGCCGCCGGTCGTCGCCTGGGCCCGCAGCTGTCCCGAGGCCCCGGCCAGCACCGATTCGGCGAGTGCCGGGAAACGTTCACGGATGCCGCGGTCGCCGGAGAGCTCGCTGTTGGACACCAGCGCGCCGATCAGCACACCGCCGTCGGCGCGGTGCTCGATGCCGTCATACGGGAGCCGGGTGATGTCGACGACCGTGGCGGGTTCGGTCACCCCGAGCTTCATCAGGTCCACGAGGTTGGTGCCGCCGGCCAGATACACCGCCTCGGTCGAGTCCGCCACCAGCGTGGCGGCGGCCTCGGGGGCGGTGGCGCGTTCGTAGGCGAAGGGCTTCATCGCACACCTCCCCGGGCCGTGGTGCGGGCCGCGGACCCGCCGCCGTTCGCTGCGGCGGTCTCCCGGATCGCGTCCACGATGCCCGTATAGGCCGCGCAGCGGCACAGGTTGCCGCTCATGCGCTCACGGATCTCCTCGGCGTCCAGTGCCTGTGGGGAGGGGACACCGGCGGCCACGTCCTCGGTGACATGGCTGGGCCAGCCGCGCCCGGCCTCGGCGAGCGCGCCGATCGCCGAGCAGATCTGGCCCGGTGTGCAGTAGCCGCACTGGAGGCCGTCGTGTTCCAGGAACGCTCGCTGCAGCGGATGGAGTTCCTCGGGAGCCGCGAGCCCCGCGACCCCCTCGATGGTGGTGATGTCACGGTCCGCGGCCGCCACGGCGAACACCAGGCAGCTGTTGACCCGCTCGCCGTCGATCAGGACCGTGCAGGCTCCGCACTGCCCGTGATCGCACCCCTTCTTGGACCCGGTCAGCGCCAGGTGCTCACGCAGGGCGTCCAGCAGCGTCACCCGGTTGTCGAGCGTGAGGGACCGGTCAGCACCGTTGACACGCAGCGTGAGATCGCTGTGATACGTATGAGCTGTCACATCCATCAGCGTGGCATCGGGGTGAGGGGACCGCATCTTCAGCCGTGATGGCCACCGGGCCACCCCGGTCATGCGTCGGTCGGCGGCGGCATCCGCAGATGGGCCAGGTCCGGGGGGACCGGGGAGCGCGGGCGGTAGAACGGCGGGGCCGGGTCCGCGGCGGGCGAGTCGGCCAGCCCGAAGCGCTCGCGCAGCCGCCGGTAGAACTCCGTCGGCGCCAGCCGCACCAGCCGCAGCCGGTCCGGCGCCCGGTAGGCCGCCGCCCAGTCGCCCGGCTCCAGCACCCCGCGCAGCTGTCCGTCGATGCTGACGGCCACCCGGCCCGAGGTCGGCAGCACCCGTACGGCGACGGCCTCGTCCACCGCCGCCACCACGCTGCGGTCGAAGGCGATGTGCGGCGCGACCGGGGTGAAGATCAGCGCGTCCATATGAGGGGAGACGACGGGCCCGCCGGCGGAGAAGCTGTAGGCGGTGGAGCCGGTGGGGGTGGCCACGATGATCGCGTCGGCCGCATAGGAGGCGAGCAGTTGCCCCGCCACATACACGGCCAGCCTGGCCTGGCGGTCGCGGGCGAGCTTCTCGAAGACCACGTCGTTGACGGCGACGACATCCAGCGCGACGCCCCAGCCGACCTCCTCGGGACTGCCCGGACGAACCCTCGGCGGGGGCAGGGCGGGACCCCGTCCATAACGCAGCAGCGCCTCCATGCCCTCGGGCAGCTCCAGCGGCCGCGACGCCCGCAGCGTGAGCATCATGCGCTCCTCGACCGTGGTGCGATTCCCGTGCACGGCGTTCAGCGCGTATTCCACCTCATCGGCGGTGATCTCGGTGAGAAAGCCGACCCGCCCCACATTCACCCCCAGAGCCGCGGCCCCACTCCTGGCGGCGATCCGCGCGCCGCGCAGAAAGGTGCCGTCCCCGCCGAAGGTGACGACCAGGTCGGGGCGTCCGGCGGCCTCGGACTCCTCCTGTGCGCTGCGCCGCGGCTGGTCGCCGCGCCAGACGTCGATCTCGACGCAGGGTATGCCGTGGGCGGCCGCCCACGCTCTGGCCGTGTGCGCCGCCGCGACGGCGGTGGGGCGGGCCTGGTGGACCACCAGGCCGAGCCGGTTGACAGGCATGGCCCTTCCCACCGTAGTCGCACCCGGTCCACGGCGCCGCGCGGCGCGGGGCCACGACCTGCACCACCGGCCGCCTTGGCGGCGAACCAACGCACTGATCTGTGGTGTTGCGGACGGACGAACTGTGTGGAACCACCGCATCCGTACGGAGCCAGGGATGGTGCAGCAGATGGAGAGCCGGAAACGTACCGCGCTGGTCGAGGAGCTGATGGGACGGCTTCCCCCAGGTGCCCCGGGAAGCCGTCCTCAAGGAGGATCTGCTGCGCGGGGGCATGGCGTTCGACGAGTCCGCGCTCAGCGGCAACGAGGACGGCGACGTCAAGCCGAAGTCGTACTTCATCTTCTCCTTCGACCACCGCACCCTGCCGGAGCTGGGCGCGGCCGCCCTGAACCGGCCGCCCGAGGAGATCGTGCTGACCGGCGGGCCGTACGAGCTGCGCCGCACCGTGGTGTCGGTGCGCGTCAATCCGGAGTCGCCGTATGTGGTGCGGGCCGGGGAGGACGGCGCGCTGGGGCTGTATCCGGACGGTGCGCGGATCACGGATGTGGGCCTGCCGCCGATGCCGGACTACTACCGCCACCCGCTGTCGAACGGCAAGTCGGTCTTCGGTCTGAGCTCGCCTCCCGGGTACGGTCCGCCCGGGCCGGGGCGGGCCGTGTTCTCCGTCAGCTCGTTCATGGACAGCCTGCCCGCGGCGGACCCGGAGCCGGTGGCCGAACCGTCAGCGACCTGACGCGGCAGGTCCGGGAGGCATCACTCCAGGCCGGACGCCTTGAGCACGGCGCGGGCCGTGCCGCCGTCGATGCGCTCGCCCAGCTGCCGCAGTACGGTCGCCCCCTGCCGCAGGGTGCCGCGTTCGCGGGAGCGGCGGGCGCCCGCGTCGAGCCGGTGCCACAGCAGCGGATTGGCGACCAGCACATCGGGGTCGAGCTCCACGCAGCCGCCGTACGCGTCGCGCAGGACGAGGCGCATGGTGACGGAGCCGTACTGGCACACCGCGACCAGGGCGTCGGTACGCACCCGGCGCTCGTGCAGCAGGCCCCGTACGGCGAGCCAGCCGTCGCCCGCGGTGACGCGGGGCGGGCGCAGCACGATGAACACCACGGCACCCAGCGCCGCCCAGAGATCGGCGCGCAGCGGGGTGAGCCCGTCCGAGCCCCAGTCGAGCAGGGTCGTCGACACGGCGAACGCCAGCGCGCAGTACGCGGCGCACCGGGCGTCCGCGTGCCAGTGGCGGTCGCCGTCGGGCTGCCGTCCCATACCTGCCACGCTAGACAGCCGGGGCGCGTTGGCGACTCCTGGGATTCAGCCGACGTGGACATGGGGGCGGCGGTTGCGTTCGGGTTCGGCCTCGCGGAGCACCTCGCGGGTGACGGGTGCGACCTCTCCCTGGCCGAAGAGGAAGAAGCGCAGGAAGTGGGCGAGCGGATTGCCCTCGGTCCACTCGAAGTAGATGTGCGGCCGCTGGCCGGTCAGGTCCCGTACCTGCAGGAGCAGGGCGGCGAGCGCGTTGGCGACGGTGGCGTGCTGAAGGGTGAGCACCCGGTAGCGGCCGTGCGCCACCTCTCCGTGCACCTGCAGCTCGCTCTCGAACTCGGACGGGTCGGCGACGGTGACCTCGACGAAAATCATGTCCTCGTCGGCCGGGATGTCGTTGTCTTCCCGGATCTGGTGCAGCTTCTCCCGGTATTCGGCCAGGTCGCGGGCTTCGGGTTTGTTCGCGATGAAGCGGATTCTGCGGTGGGCGATGTCGCGGACGAACCGCTCGGCCATGGGGTCGAAGGTCACGCTGGTGACCCGCAGCTCAAACGCGCGGGCGACCCGGGACAGCAGCGATACGGCCATGATCCCGGTAATGAAACAGGCACCGATCTTGACACCGTCGGGCCGCTCGATGACATTCACCGCCGTCGTGTACAGAAACACCACCGAGATGGCCCCGAAGGCGGTGGTCCAGCCGCGCTGCCGGGCGCGCCGCGCGGCGATGGTGACGGCGATGGCGGCGGAGGTGATCAGTACGAGGACACCGGTGGCGTACGCGCCGCCCTGAGCATCCACATCCGCCCTGAAGAGCCAGGTCACCAGAAAGGCGATGAGGATGAAGACCAGCACCATGGGGCGGACGGCACGCGCCCAGTGCGGTGCCATGCCGTAGCGCGGGAGATAGCGCGGCATGAGGTTGAGCAGTCCGGCCATGGCCGAGGCGCCGGCGAACCAGAGGATGGTGATGGTGGAGGCGTCGTAGACGGTGCCGAAGGCGGACCCCAGATACTCATGGGCGAGATACGCCAGGGCGCGCCCATTGGCCTGGCCGCCCGCCTTGAACTCGTGCTGCGGGATGAGCAGGGTCGTGATGAAGCTGGAGGTGATGAGGAAGACACTCATGATCACCGCAGCGGTGGTCAGCAGCTTTTTGGCGCCCTGGATACGGCCGATGGGGCGCTCCTCGGTGTCGCCGGGCTTGCCCTCGATATGCGGCATGACGGCCACGCCCGTCTCGAATCCGGACAGGCCGAGGGCCAGCTTCGGGAAGATCACCAGGGCCACCCCCACCATGACCAGGGGGCTGCCGCGTTGTGCGGTCAGGGCGTGGGACCAGTCGGGAACCACATGCGGCGCGCTGAAAATATGCCACAGCCCCACCGCCACCACGACGGCGTTGAGCAGCAGATAGACGGCGACCAGCGCCACCGCGAGCCCGATGGCCTCGGTGAATCCCTTCAGGAACACCGCGCCGAGCATTCCGACGAGGATCAGCGTGACGGCCACCTCATGGCCGTGCAGGACGTCGGTGAGGTGCGGGTTCTCCACCAGGTGGGCGGTGGCGTCGGCGGCGGACAGGGTGATGGTGATGAGGAAGTCGGTGGCGGCGAAGCCGAGCAGGGTGAGGACGAACAGCTTGCCCTTCCAGAAGGTCAGCAGCCGCTCCAGCATCGCGATGGAGCCCTGGCCGTGCGGGCTCTCCTCGGCCACCCGCCGGTACACCGGCAGCGCGCCGACCAGGGTCACCACCACCAGGACGACGGTCGCCAGCGGGGACAGCAGTCCGGCCGCGAGGGCGGCGATGCCCGGCTGATAGCCCAGGGTGGAGAAGTAGTCGAGGCCGGTGAGACACATGACCCGCCACCACGGCTGGCCCCGGTGGGCGTCTTCGGGCTCGGCGTGCGGACCGGGCTGGCGCTTGGCCAAATCGGTCAGCCCCTCCAGCAGCCACGCGCGAAGGCGCTGCCGCAGCCCGTCGTCGGGGGCGGCGCCTTCAGGGGTCGAGAAGGCCACCGTGTGCTCCTGTCGTACCGGTGCAGCGAAAGGTTCAGGCCAGCGGTGAGACCTCCGGCCAGCGTATGCGGACCGGCCGACACCCACCCGGTCGGCGCCTCCGGCAGAAGGACGAAGACCCCACCCGTGCCCCGTAGACATCGCTTTCTCAGCCGACTCTCATCTTGGGTACCTACGGTTGCGGCAATGGACACCAAGACCGATCAATCGACCGCCCCCGCAGCGCAGCCCGCAGAAGCCGAAGAAGCAACGGCGGAGGGTGTCCCGAGCGCTGCACCGGACCGTCAGGAACCGTTTGACGAGGCCCCCGCCGGGGACGGCCTCGACGCCCCCGCCACCACTCCCCGGGCGGCCTCACCCGGAGTCCTGTCGGGTGCCGCCTCGGTCGTCGGCGCGGGCCTCGGGCTCGCGTCGCTCACCGGCACCTGGCTGGGCACCATGCTGCAGGAGCGCGCGCAGCTGACCGGGCAGATCAAGGCCCAGTCCGGGTCCGCCACCGACCAGATCTCCGCCGTGTACGGCGCTCCTTGGCACACCACTGCCCTTTTCAACGGGCTGTTCGCCCTGGCCGCCGTAGTGATCGCGGGTGCGGTGCTGCTGCGGCAGCGGCTCGCGTCGGCCACGGCGCCGTGGGTCACGGCGGTGGCCTGGGGAGCCGTGGCGCTCGGGGTGATCGGGCTGCTGATCGCCGCGGCAATGGGGCTCGACGTCTTCACCGCGCTTCCGAAGGTCCCCGCCGCCCCCGGCGGCGGCGGCCCCACCGGCTGATCCGGGCCCCGCACGACCGGACGCGCCCCGTGGGCCTCACCCGTCCACGGGGCGCCTCACCGGCGGACGTGTGACGATTAACGTCCCGGTAGCGGGACAGTCGGAGGGAGAAGGGCCCGTCCGGCCGCTCCCGGCGGGGAGGGCCGCGAGGACGAGGCATGGAGTTTCCCCCGATGAGCGAATCCGCAACGCGACCCCTCGATCAGCCGCACACCCCAGACCCTCGGGACACCCAGGACACCCAGGACACCCGGGACCCTGGGGACACGCCGTCGGACCGGCCGCGGGGCAAGGACGCCAAGACCGCGGTCACCGTCTTCGTCGCGCTCGGCGCCAATCTCGTGATCGCGCTGGCCAAGGCGGTCGGCGGGGCCTTCACCGGCTCCCCGGCGCTGCTCTCCGAGGCCGCTCACTCCGTCGCGGACAGCCTCAACGAGGTGTTTCTGCTCGCCTCCCTCAAACGCAGCAAGCGCTCCTCCGACGCCCGGCACCCCTTCGGCTACGGCAAGGAGCGCTACTTCTGGTCGCTGCTCGCCGCCGTCGGCATCTTCGTCATGGGCGGCTGTTTCTCCTTCTTCGAGGGCGCCCAGGCGCTGCGCTCGGGCAGCTCGGAGGAGCACAGTGGTTATGTCATCGGCCTCGCGGTCCTGGGCGTGGCGCTCATCGCCGAGGGCTCCTCGCTGGTCCGGGCGCTGATCCAGGTCCGCGGCCACGCCCGGGAGGCGGACCGCGGCATGTTGGCCGAGCTCCGCAGGGGCGACGACCCCGCACTGCGGACCGTACTGGCCGAGGACTCCACCGCCTGCCTCGGTGTGGTGTTCGCCCTCCTCGGCATGTGGCTTCACATGGTCACCGGCGATGTGGTCTATGAGTCGACGGCATCGTTCCTGATCGGTGCGCTGCTCGTCTATGTGGCCTACCGGCTGGCCAAGGAGTCGCGCGGCAGGCTCATCGGCGAGGCGATCGACCCGGCCCAGCGCCTGGAGCTCCGGCGGTTCCTCGAGGAGCAGCCGGAGATCGACACCGTGACCTCGCTGCTGACGATGCGTATGGGCAACGACTCGGCGCTGGTCGCGGCGCGGATCGATCTCGTCCCCGGTCTCGACAGCGAGGAGGTCGAGGAGGTCCTCGTACGCGTCAAGAAGACGATGGCGAGGACATGGCCGGAGGCCGACCAGACCTTTCTCGATGTCACCGACGCCTCGACCAGGGACCGCGAGAAGGCCCGCGCGGACCGCCGGGCGCTCGGTGAGACGGTGGCCGCCGAGGCGGCGGGCGGCAGCTCGTGAGATTGACGTACGTGAGTGCGGGTACTCGGCATCATACAGGCCGGGAACAGCCAACTTGTGTACGGAGGCAAATACTCATGGGCTTGGGTGGTTGTATCCTCATGATCGCGGTGGGAGGCATTCTCACCTTCGCGACGGACTGGAACGCCAATGGACTCAACGTGCACTTGGTCGGCCTGATCCTCATGGCAGTCGGCATCATCGGCACGTCGGCGTACGTCAGTGTCTACAAGCGTCGGCGGGTGATCGAGCCCACCGTGGCGCCCCCTGTGGTCGAGGATCCCGATCATCACCACCGGCACCATCACACCTACTGAGTGCCGGACAGCACCCCATCCGACGAGGTGGCCCCCGCCACGGCGGGGGCCACCTCGTCGTCCGGATCCCCCGGGAGGACACGATGAGCAGCGAATACAGCGGAGACAGGGATACCGGTGGCCGCCGGGCCGCGCTGTTCGATGTGGACGGCACGCTCATGGACACCAACTATCTGCACACCGTCACCTGGTGGGAGGCGTTCCGGCAGGCAGGGCACACGGTGTGCATGCGGGAGATCCATTACTCCATCGGCATGAGCTCCGACAAGCTCCTCGGCCGTCTGCTGGGCGAGAACCGGGACCGGTCCCAGGACGACCGGCTCAGCTCCGCGCACAAAACCCTGTACGCGCAGTACTTCACCCGGCTGCCCGCCCTCGAAGGCGCCGGGGATCTGCTGCGCGCGGTGGCCGACCGCGGCTGGTACGTGGTGCTGGCCAGCTCCGCGAGCAAGGGCGAACTGGCCGTCATGCGCGCCGCCATCGGCGCCGACGAGGCCATCGGCGCCGCGCTCAGCTCGGACGACGTCAAGGAGGGCAAGCCCGCCCCGGATCTGGTCATCCGGGCCCTGGAGCGCGCGGGCGGCCCGCCCGAGAGCGAGGTCTTCGTCGGTGACACCATCTGGGACGTCAAGGCATGCGAGAAGGCCGGGGTGCGCTGTATCGCGCTGCTGTCCGGCGGCATCGCCCGCGAAGAGCTGAAGGACGCCGGCGCCGAGGAGGTCTACCGCGATCCGGCGGACCTGCTCCGCCATCTCGACCGCACTCCGCTGGGACGCTGACTGGCGTCATGTTCGCCCGTCCGGCCCTCGGGCGGCGACAGTACGGCTGGCTCCGGGGAATGCAAGCGGCATGCACGACACCGCACTCATCGTCATCGACATGATCAACCCATACGAGCACAAGGACGCGGAGCTGCTGATCCCCTCCGTCCGCGAGGCGCTGCCCGCGATGCGCCATCCGGTGACCCGGGCCCGTGAGACGGGCGTCGAGGTCTCCGCCCTCGACGCCCATATCCGCCATCTGACGGCGGTCGTGCCGCCTGACGCGGTCGCGCATATCCGCCGTGACCTGGCCGACGCCGCGCTGCAGATGATGGAGCGGAACATGAACGTCGAGATCTGCGCGGCGAACGAGTTCCGGCCGTAGCGGCAGGGGAAGCCGGCCGCGGGGCTCTTTGCAGGTTCTACCGGATGGCCACGAGCGTCTGCGAGCTCGGCCGCCATCTGGTCATGGGCAGCCTGCTGGAACGCGGCATCGCGGTGTGCGCGCTGCCTGCGCCACCGCCCCCGGCGCCCTGAGCCGGCGAGCAGGGGATGGCCCGGCGTCAGGGCACGATCGCGTCCACGTATCCGCCGTCCACCCTGAGCGCGCCTCCGGTGGTCGCCGATGCCTGTGGTGAACTGAGGTAGACGACCATGTGGGCGATCTCCTCGGGCTCGATGAGCCGTTGCAGCAGGGACTGCGGACGGTGCCGTCGCATGAACTCGCGCTGGGCCTCCTCCCACGGCAGGTCGGTGCCGACGAGATCGCGCACGAAGTCCTCCACTCCCCCGGTGTGGGTCGGGCCCGCGATCACGGAATTGACCGTGACGCCGGTCCCTGCGGCCTCCTTGGCGAAGCCGCGGGAGACGGCGAGCAGCGCGGTCTTGGACGTGCCGTAGTGGATCATCTCGGCCGGGATGACGATCGCGGAGTCGCTGGCGATGTTCTGGATCCGCCCCCAGCCGCGTTCCCTCATGCCGGGCAGATAGTGGCGGATCAGCCGTACGGCGCTGAGGACATTGGTGTCGAAGTAGGCACGCCACTGGGCGTCGGTGATCTCCAGGGGCGGCTGTGCGCCGAAGATGCCGAGGTTGTTGACGAGGATGTCGGTGGCGGGGACCGCGTCGTACAGCGCGGCCGCCCCCTCCTCCGCCGCCAGGTCGCCGACCACCGTGGTGATCTCCGCCGCGGGCACCCGCTCGCGCAGCCGGTCCGCCGCCGTGGCCAGGCGGTCCGCGTGACGGCCGGTCAGGATCACGGCGGCGCCGGACGCGGCCAGGCCGGTGGCGATGGCGTGGCCGATGCCCTGAGAGGATCCGGTGACGACAGCGGTCCTGCCGGTGAGGTCGATGTGCACTGCTCCGTCCTTCCACTCGCCTGTCGCTTGGCGGTACGCACGCCCGACCGTACGCAACCGCCCCGGTCTCGCACCGGATCGGCGGCCACGGCGCGCCGGACGGCGAGGGCGAGGGCGAGGCGGGGCTCAAGGATCGGCGCGCAATCCGGCCTGGGCCGGCTCACCCCCACCCGGTGGAGTAGTCGCGGTACCGGCGGCGCCGGCTGGGACGGATGGCGAAGGTCGAGAGAATCCCGATGAACCCCGCGGCGATGACCAGCAGCCCGGGGCCGAACCGCCGGCCGTACGCCACGATGTCGTCGACCGTCGGCAGACCGCCCACGGCTTCCGAACTCCCGGGCGCCGCCGCGCCGTTGACCGGTGCGCCCGGTGCGCCGGCCGGGCTGGTGCCCTGGGCCATGGTGCCCGGGATGCTCACCCCGAGGGCCGTCAGCGCCTTGGTCACCGGCTGGAAGAAGGTCACACCGCCCCTGGTGCAGTCGCCGCTGCCGCCGGAGGTGATGCCGAGCGCCACGCCCTGGGAGAAGAGCGGGCCTCCGCTGTCGCCCGGCTCGGCGCACACAGTGGTCTGGATCAGACCGCCGACACTGCCCTCGGGGTAGTTGACCGTCGCGTTCAGTCCGGTGACCTTGCCGGAGTGCAGCCCGGAGGTGCTGCCGCTGCGGAAGACCTCCTGGCCCACGACGGGGTCGCCGACCCCGGTGACCCGCACCGCCTGACCGTTGCCGACGTCCAGGACGCTGCTCTGGTCGAGCGAGCGGTTGTCGTACCGCACCAGCGAGAAGTCATTGCCGGGGAAGCTGCTTTGGACCGTGGTCCCGATGTTCGTGGATCCCGAGGTGTCGGTGAACCAGGGGGTGCCGGTGGGCCCGCAGTGACCCGCCGTCAGGATGAAGCCGGTCTGGCCGTTGGTGACATTGAAACCGGCGGAGCAGCGGCTGCCGTTGGTGAAGATCGGGGCGGCGCCGGCGGTCCTGGTGGTGAAGGAGCCCGTCGTCCGCTCCATGCTCACCTCGCTGCCC
Organism: Streptomyces sp. NPDC005393; assembly: GCF_040606675.1. NCBI lineage: Bacteria > Bacillati > Actinomycetota > Actinomycetes > Kitasatosporales > Streptomycetaceae > Streptomyces > Streptomyces sp. NPDC005393. The sequence goes on from NZ_JBEXFG010000014.1 coordinate 115,390, forward strand.
ACCCGCGCGCCGAGGTCCTTCATCCGTGACCAGCGGGCGGCGGGGACGGTGCTGTCGCCGAGCACCACCACCTTGTTGGACGCGGGGTCCACCATCCACGCGGTGCCCGCCACCCGGGGCGCCGAGCGCAGCGTCTCGGTGGCGGAGTCCAGCTCATTCATGCTGTACCGCACCCGCTTGGCCTTCGCCCCCGCCCGGCTGACCTCGGCCGCCGCGTCCGCGTCGGTCACCGCGACCACCGGGCGCCCGTCGGAGCCGATCCAGTTGCCCGCCGTACGGGAGGTGCCGAGCCGGGACACCAGACGCCCGCCCAGATCGTCGCTCCGCGCCCCCAGGACGTGCGTGCCGTCTCCGGTCGCCCCGTGAGCCGATCCCGATGCACCCGGTGCGGACTGCGCGACCATCACGCCGCCGCAGACCAACGCCCCGACGGCCGCGAACCGTACGAGTCGGCGTCCACCTCGCCGCATGTGCTTCACCACCCTGCCTCCTTACGTCGATCCAGCCCCGGGGCCTCGGACGGTGAAGACCCTCTCCCTCATACGGGCGGAACCGGCGTCGCGCTCACCGCGGGCGGCGGGCGTCTACGGAATGCGCGGGACGCGCTGGTGGAAGCAGATCCGGTCGAGGCCCGGACCGTCGTAGTCGCTGTGCACGGGCAGACTGTCGATCTCGCGGTCGCCCGGCTCAAGGGCGCGGACCCGGCGTCGCGCGGGCAGTGCGTGGCACGCGGAGCGTCGCCATCGCGGCGGCGGCGCAGACGATCGCGAGGGCGGGGCGGGGCTTGGCCGTGGGTAACGCCATCACGTCACAGAAGTCCATCCGATGGGGGCGCGCCATCGGAGAGATCGTTTCGTTACGACGAACGCGATGAGCGCGACGGACCGCCCGGCCACCGAACCGGTTTCCCGGGACCGGGGTGAGCGCCTAGTCTGGGCCGTGCAGCTGGTTCGCCCTGTCCGCCAGGCAGGCGCGTCGTAAGAGGGAACCCGGTGGGAATCCGGGACTGCCCCGCAGCGGTGAGCGGGAACGACCGCCGTCATACGCACTGGGCCCGGCAGCCGGGTCTGGGAAGCGACGGCCAGTAGATGCCTCGTGGGGACACGAGGCGCGCCCGCGAGTCCGAAGACCTGCCACTGCCCGTGCGCGTCGGACGCGCGCGGTCTCTCGGTGACCTCGAGGGCGGGTCGGCGGCGCGGGCGGGCACCATGCGGTGTTTCCGGGGTCCGCGCCATCCCTTCGCGCCCTGTGCCCGGTCCCCGGGAGCTCATGACGAGTGCTCGCGAAGGAGAGTTCCGTGACAACGCACGCGACGGCGGCGGCCAGGGCCACCGTGTACGGCTACCCCCGCCAGGGGCCGGACCGGAAGCTGAAGAAGGCCGTCGAGGGGTACTGGAAGGGCCGGGTCACCGCCGAGGCCCTCCGGGAGACAGCGGCGGGCCTGCGCCGTACCACCTGGCGGCAGCTGGCCGACGCCGGTCTGCACGAGGTGCCCACCGGCGACTTCTCGATGTACGACCATGTGCTGGACACCAGCGTCATGGTCGGCGCCGTCCCCGACCGCCACCGCGCCGCCGTCGAGGCCGATCCGCTGGACGGCTACTTCGCGATGGCGCGCGGCACCCGGGAGGTGGCGCCGCTGGAGATGACCAAGTGGTTCGACACCAACTACCACTATCTGGTGCCCGAGCTCGGCCCCGACACCGTCTTCCGCGCCGACTCCGCAAAGCAGGTGGCCGAGTTGAGGGAGGCGGTCGCGCTCGGCCACACCCCCCGCCCGGTGCTGGTCGGCCCGGTCACCTATCTGCTGCTCGCCAAGCCCGCACCCGGAGTGGACGGCTCGTTCGTACCGCTCACCCTCCTGGACCGGCTGATTCCGGTGTACGCGGAGGTGCTGGCCGATCTGCGGGCGGCCGGCGCCGAGTGGGTCCAGCTGGATGAGCCGGCGCTGGTCCAGGACCGCACGGCGGCCGAGCTGAACGCCGCCGCCCGCGCCTGCCGTGAGCTGGGCGCCCTCACCGACCGGCCCAAGCTGCTGGTCGCCTCGTACTTCGACCGGCTCGGCGAGGCCCTGCCGGTGCTGGCCAAGGCGCCGGTCGAGGGGCTGGCGCTCGACTTCACCGGGCCTGCTTCGGCCAACCTCGACGATCTCGCCGCGGCCGGCGGGCTGCCGGGGAAGCGCCTGGTCGCGGGCGTCGTGGACGGCCGCAATGTGTGGATCAACGACCTGTCGGCGTCGCTGTCCACCCTCGGCACCCTGCTCGGTCTCGCGGGCCGGGTGGATGTGGCCGCGTCCTGCTCCCTGCTGCATGTCCCGCTGGACGCGACGGTCGAGCGCGAGGTGGATCCGCAGATCGCCCGCTGGCTGGCGTTCGCCCGGCAGAAGACGGCCGAGATCGTCACCCTCGCCCGCGGGCTGAGCGACGGTACGGACACCATCGCCGCGCAACTCGCCGCCAACCGCGCCGATCTGGCCTCCCGGGCCGGCTCCGCGCTGACCCGCGACCCGGCCGTACGCGCCCGCGCCCAGGCCGTCACCGGGGCCGACGCCCGCCGCTCACGGCCGTACGCCGAGCGGGTCGCCGCCCAGCGCGACCGGCTGCGGCTGCCGCAGCTGCCGACGACCACCATCGGCTCCTTCCCGCAGACGGCCGAACTGCGCACCGCCCGCGCCGATCTGCGGGCCGGGCGGATCGGCACCGCCGGTTACGAGGAGCGGATCGAAGCCGAGATCCGCGAGGTGGTCTCCTTCCAGGAGAAGGCCGGACTCGATGTCCTGGTGCACGGCGAGCCCGAACGCAACGACATGGTCCAGTACTTCGCCGAGCGGCTCACCGGATATCTCGCCACCCGGCACGGCTGGGTCCAGTCCTACGGCACCCGCTACGTCCGCCCGCCGATCCTGGCCGGCGACATCTCCCGCCCGGAGCCGATGACGGTGCGCTGGACGGCCTACGCCCAGTCCCTCACCGACCGTCCGGTCAAGGGCATGCTCACCGGCCCGGTCACCATGCTCGCCTGGTCCTTCGTCCGCGACGACCAGCCGCTCGCCGAGACCGCCCGCCAGGTCGCGCTGGCGCTGCGCGACGAGGTGGCCGACCTGGAGGCGGCCGGGACCTCGGTCATCCAGGTCGACGAGCCCGCCCTGCGCGAAACCCTGCCGCTGCGCGCCGCCGGCCGCCCCGGGTATCTGGCCTGGGCCACCGAGGCGTTCCGGCTCACCACGGCGGGGGTGCGCCCGGACACCCAGATCCACACCCATATGTGCTACGCCGAGTTCGGCGACATCCTCCAGGCCATCGACGACCTCGACGCCGATGTCATCAGCCTGGAGGCGGCGCGGTCGCATATGCAGGTGGCCGGGGAGCTGGCCGAGGCCGGCTATCCGCGCGAGGTCGGCCCCGGTGTCTACGACATCCACTCCCCCCGGGTACCGAGCGCCGAGGAGGCGGCCGCCCTGCTGCGCAGGGGGCTCGAGGCCATCCCGCCCGAGCGGCTCTGGGTCAACCCGGACTGCGGGCTGAAGACCCGCGGCTGGCCCGAGGTCCGTACGTCGCTCAAGCACATGGTGGCCGCCGCGAGGGAGGTACGGGCCGTGCTGGACGGCACCGCGTCCTGACTCATGAGTCCTGAGTCCTGAGTCCTGAGGGCGGGGCGCCTGGGGGCCGTCGCGGGCGCGTGTGCTCGCGGCGGCCCCCGGCCCCTTACCGCGACGCGGCCAGCGGCCGACCGCAGCGCAGATTCCACCGTCCCGAGCGGCCGCTGAGCTCGGTCGCGGTCAGCGGGGCGACATCGAGGCGCCAGAAGGTCCGCGCGGGGATGGCGAGGGCGTGGACGAGGGCGGCGCGGACCACGGCGGGCTCGGCGACGGCGAGCACCCGCCGCTCGCGCCCGGACCACGCCTCCAGCCACGCCCCGACCCGTTCCACCAGCTCCAGCAGCGACTCGCCGCCGTGCGGCGCCGCCGCCGGATCGGCCAGCCAGTCCGCCACCTCCTGCGGCGCCTGACGCCCGACGTCGTCCAGCGAACGGCCCCGCCAGCGGCCCACGTCGAGGTCGCGCAGCTCCGGCGCCACGGCGGCGTCGAGCCCCAGGGCCGACGCGGTGCCACGGCAGCGCTCCGAGGGTGCGGTGAAGATCACATCGTGGCGGGGGAGCGCGCCCGCGGCGGCTCCGGCGCGGCGGGCGGCGGTCGCGTCCGGCGGGGCGTCATCGAACCGGACCTGCCGCAGCGCCGCGTTGACCACGGGCGTCACGAGCGTGATACGCGCCACCTTGTCTCCTTCGACCGCACCATTCGCCCACGTAGGGGCGCACTTCCATCCACCGCGCGGTAGCGGTGACCAACCGTCGCGCGCTACCGTCTCATGGACAACGACGGCGTGACGGAAGTCCGGTGAGAAACCGGCACGGTCGCGCCACTGTGTGTCCGGCGGAGGACCCGGTTTGTTCGGGGCCGCCCGTCGGGCGAGTCAGACCCAGCGCCGTCGTACGAGTACCAATGACCGGGACGCGTGTTCCCCAGGAGGTTCCACCATGGCCCAGTCCGCCGTTCCCGCACCCAGCGCCCAGCCGGTGCCGGAGATCACCCCCGTCTCGCTGAAGGCCATCGCCCCGTGGGCGCTCTTCTTCGGCGTCCTCATGCTGATCCTCCTGTACTTCGTCGGCGCCGAGCAGGGCGCCACCGCGCTCGTCTCCGGCGAGAATGTGCACGAGTGGGTGCACGACGGCCGCCATCTGCTCGGCTTCCCCTGCCACTGACACCGATCCCAGCTCCTCAACCTCAGTCCCAGGGGAATCGAAAGGTTCATGAACTCCATATCTGTCCGGGCGCTGCTCGTCCGGGGCATGCTCGCGGGGCTCGCCGCCGGGCTGCTGGCGCTTGTCGTGGCGTATCTGCTCGGCGAACCGCGGGTGGACTCGGCCGTCTCGTACGAGGACGGCCACAGCCATGAGCACGGTGTCGAGCTCGTCAGCCGCACCATGCAGTCGACCGCCGGTCTGGCCACCGGCGTGCTGATCTACGGCGTCGCCCTCGGCGGCATCGCGGCCCTCGCGGTCTGTGTGGCGCTCGGCCGCATCGGCCGGTTCGGGCCGCGCGCCACCGCCGCGCTGGTCTCGCTGGGCGCGCTGGTGGCGGTGTATCTGGTGCCGTTCTTCAAGTACCCGGCCAATCCGCCGTCGGTGGGCGACCCGGAGACCATCGGCAAGCGCACCACGCTGTACTTCCTGATGGTGGCGCTCAGTGTGCTGCTGGCGGTGGGCGCCGTCATCCTCGGCAAGCGGCTCGCACCGCGCCTGGGCAACTGGAACGCCACCGTGGCCGCGTCGGCCGCCTTCATCGCGGCGGTCGGCCTCGCGTATGCCTTCCTGCCCTCCGTCAACGAGGTGCCCAAGGACTTCCCGGCGACCCTGCTGTGGCAGTTCCGGCTGGCGGCCCTGACCATCCAGGCCACCCTGTGGGGCTCCTTCGGCCTGCTCTTCGGGCACCTCGCCGAGCGGCTGCTGTCGCCGCGCCCCATCGCGGTGGACACGGCGGCGAACGCGAGCGGTACGGGCAGCACCACCGGCACGGCGGCCGGCGCGCCCGCCGCCCGCTGACGCTCCCCCGGCTCCCCAGCCGCCGCCATCCGGTCCCCGGGGGAAAACCCGTGCCCCCGGCACGTCCTGCCCTGTTCACCACGCTTTCTGTGCGGCGCCCTGCTGTTGACCCGGTGCGGCGGTGGCCCGTCCGACGGGCCGCCGTCCGGGTCGTCGAAGGGCGCCGCCAATGGATTTCCACGCGCCCTGAACAACTGCGGTGACAAGGTGCGCCTCACCGCCCCGCCCCGGCGGGCGGTCTCGCTCAACCAGGGGTTACGAAGCCGGCCGGCTGCCGGCGCGCAACGCCGCGGCGATCCTGGTCGACCACCGCCAGTACCGCTCGTTCCATCGCGACCCCGTGGTGGCGCGTGGTCTGCTGCGCCACGGTCCGGGCTACGGCAGGACCACGGACGGCGCCGTGCGGAGGCCAGCCATCTGCCGGTGGACGATGACGACGCCTGGCAGCGGTTCTACGGGCGGATCGCGGGGCAGGACCCGGACTCGCCACGGACGGGCACCGTCCACACGCTGATCACGGGTGTGTGACCCGCCTGGCGGACCCCCGCCACCCGCCGAGCCCACCTGGGGTGCACACCGCAACAAACCCCTACACGGTTGAGACAGCCGTCATGACCGACTTGGTTGGGGTGCTGTGGTATGCGTGTGATCGGACTTGGGCATGCTGGGCTGTTCATCGAGACCGCTGCGGGATCGGTGCTGTGCGATCCCTGGGTGAACCCCGCCTTCTTCGGCTCCTGGTTTCCGTTCCCGGACAACACCGATCTCGACTGGGCGCACTATGGGCGCACCGCGGACTATCTGTATGTCTCCCATCTGCATCGGGACCACTTCGACGCGGAGAATCTGCGGCGGAACGTCCGCAAGGGCGTCACCGTGCTGCTTCCGGCGTTCGCCACCGATGAGCTGGAGCGGGAGCTGCGTGCGCTCGGGTTCACCCGCTTTCTGCACACCCAGTCCGGGACACCGGTCGAGCGCGACGGTCTGCGCATCATGATCACGGCGCTGACCGGCCCCGGCGACGGCCCCATCGGCGACTCCGCGCTGTCGCTGGACGACGGCGAGACCGTCCTGCTCAACCAGAACGACGCGCATCCGCTGGACATCGCGGCGATCCGGGAGTTCGGCGAGGCCGACGCCTACTTTGTGCAGTTCTCCGGGGCGATCTGGTACCCGATGGTCTACCAGTTGCCGCACTCCGCGAAGCAGGAGTTCGCCGCCCGGAAACGGCAGGGACAGTTCGACCGGGCGCTGCGCTATATCGACGCGGTGCAAGCGAAACATGTGTTCCCCAACGCGGGTCCGCCGTGCTTCCTCGACGAGGAGCTCTTCGAGCACAACGGCACCGGCCGGGACGGGGAGTCCATCTTCGTCGACCAGCTTGAGTTTCTGCGGCAGCTCGCCGAGGCGCGGCCGGAGGTCACGGCGCATCTGCTGCTGCCGGGGACGGTGGCGGAGCCGGAGGACACCGCGTGCAAACTCACCCACCGCTACACCTCGAAGGAGATCGACCACATCTTCGGCGACAAACGGGCGTATCTACAGGAATTCGCCCGTCGACAGCAGCCCGCGCTCGCCGCCGAACGCGCCTCGCGCGCCCCCGCGCTGCCGCGTGAGCGGCTGCTGGCCGAGCTGAAACAGTGGTGGGAGCCGCTGTTGGCGCGCGCGGACCGGATCTGCACGGGCGTCGGCGGCCCGGCGCGGCTGGATGTGGGCGAAGTGCCGATCGTGATCGACTTCCCGGCGCGGGAGGTCCGGGTGTGGGACGGTGAGCGCTGCCGCTACACCCTGTCCACCACGGGCGATCTGGTGGCCACCAATATCGCGCGGCGCGAGGTGGACTGGTCCAACAGTCTGCTGCTGTCGATGCGGTTCACCGCCGGCCGGATCGGGCCGTACAACGAGTTCCTGTATGTGTTCTTCAAGTGTCTGTCCATGGAGCGCATCGAGTACGTGGAGAACTACTACGACTCCTGCCAGGACGACGGCCAGGACATCGAGTTCGACGGCTGGCGGATCCAGCGCCGCTGCCCCCATCTGCGCGCCGACCTCGGCCGGTTCGGCCGGATCGACGGCGATGTGCTCACCTGCACCCTGCATGGCTGGCGCTATGACCTGCCCACCGGCCGCTGTCTGACCGCGGACGGCCATGACATCCGCGCCACGCCCCTCACCTAGCCGCAGGTACGGATTCCACATATGCAAGCCCTAAATCGATAAGTGGCTTGCATATGCCGGATCTCCCTGAGACACCCATGGCAGATGCGTTTGTCCGGGCGGGGCTCATGGGTACCGTCATCCGGGAGGTGGAAGCCTGTGAGCCAGTCCCTTGCGACCGCCGGACCGGTGGCCGCGGTCGCCCTGAGCGGTGATCTCGCCCGCCCGGCCAGTCTGACGGTGCCCGATCTGCTCGCCTGGCCCCAGCACCGGGCCCGGGTCAGCTTCGAATGCGCGACCAGCGGCGTCCAGCACCACCGCTTCGAGGGCCCGCTGCTGCACGACGTCCTCCACGACGCCGGGCCCGGCTTCGACCGCGCCCGCCGCAAGGACCGGCTGCGCTTTCTCATCGCCGTCACCGGCGCCGACGGGCATCACGCGCTGCTGTCCTGGGGCGAGATCGACCCCGACTTCGGCCGCGCCCCCGTACTGCTGGCGACCCGGATCGACGACAGCCCGCTCGACCGCCACGGTCCCCAGCTCGTGCTCCCCCAGGACCGTTGCGGCGCCCGGCACATCAGCGGCATCACCACCATCCGCGTCGACGGCGGCTACCCGGTCCGCGCCTAGGGGGGTGAGGGGCCCCGCGTCTCCGGACCGTTTGCCTTGGAGCGCTCTCCAGCTCCTGGCGTCTGCCGCATACGACACCGACGTGAGGGACCACCGTGCGCTACACACTGTTCGGCAGGACCGGTCTGCGGGTGAGCGAGCCGAGCCTTGGCACCATGACCTTCGGCGAGGACTGGGGCTGGGGGCCGCCAAGGAGGCGGGCCGGCGGATCGTCGACGCCTACGCGGACGCGGGCGGCAACTTCATCGACACCGCCGGCATCTACACCGACGGCAGCTCCGAGACCATCCTCGGTGAGCTGCTCGCCGACCGCCGGGAGAGCTTCGTCCTGGCCGGCAAGTACACCTGCGCGACCCGCAAGGACGATGTGCGGACGCCGTCGCACGGCTCGACGCGACCGGCGCGGTGCCGCTCGGCTTCCCGCATGACTTCCTCCGGGAGCCGGGCATCACCGAGAACATCTACGGCGACCGCTGGGCCGATATCGACGACCGCCGCTCCACCCACCGCCGCACCCCCAGCGAGATCCGCTAGGCGGTCCTCGGTTCCACTTTCCGCATGAGCGGCTGAGGCAGACCCAAAAGGGCGTCGCCGCTTAAGCCTTCATTAACCCTTAAGGCCCTTTTAAGGTACGGCCCGAATGGAGCCTGCCGTTCAATTCTCAATCAAATTTTCCGGCATAAATTTCCGAACGGATGAGACGACCGCGACTCCGCTCCGTATGGGATACGAGCAGCCCGAAAAAGGAGTCGCAGATGACACGCAAAAGGACCCTCAGCCGCCAGAAGAAGCTCGGCCTGCTGGTCGGCTCGTTGGCCCTGGCCGGTACGGGAGCAGGGGTACTGGCAGCCACCAGCAACGCCAGCACCGATGGCGCTGCCCAGTCCTCCACGGCCTGCACCGGACTGTCTCAGGCGCTGGCCAAGAACGAGGAGTTCATCGCCGGCCAGAAGGCCAATCCGGACGCGCAGTCGGAGGCGCGGATAGCGAACCGTCAGGCCGTCATCGAGGAGATCAAGCGCAAGCAGCAGGCGTCGGGGTGCCAGGTGGGCGAGGGCTCAAGTCAGTCCCAGACGCAGGCCCCGGCCGATTCCGCCTCCGCTTCCGCCTCGGCCCCGGCTTCCGCCGCGGCGTCGGATTCGGCGGCGGCTCCGGCCGACAACGCCGCCGGGTCCGGTGACTCTGCGGCCGGCGGCGGCGAGGTCGTCTGCGCGGGTTCGACGGTGACCCTGTCCGGCGAAAGCGGGGCCCCGGCCGCCTCCAGCAATCAGTTCCCGGTCGGTACCAAGCTCAAGGTGACCAATCTGGACAACAACAAGGCCACGACCGTATCGGTCACCTCGACCTCGGGCAGTTGCGCCCTGCTCAACAACGCCGCCTTCGAACAGGTCCGTGAGCCTGGAAAGTTCCTTATCCGGCGCGCCCGGATCGAACGCGTGGGCTGACCCGGCCGCCGCCCCGCCCTTCGCGGCAGTGATGCGCCATGGGCACAGGCACAGGCGTTCACCCTGGAGGTGAACGCCTGTGCACCCCCTGTTGCGGCGTCAGGCCCCCGCCCCACGGCGCTCCAACGGCTGATCACCGGCGACTGGCGGCGACCGTCGCGAGTTCCTGCCAGGCCACCTCCGGGCGGCAGGTCTCCTCGGGGTCGCCGTTGAACGGGTCGAGCAGGACGGACTCGGCGCCGAGCGCGCGCAGTTGCTCAAGATCATCCATGACCTGGCCGATCGTGCCCTCCCCGGCCCGGCGCTCGGAGTGGGTGACCGGCTCGTCGGTGAGGCGCAGAACCACCCGCGGGGCCAAGGCGGGTACGGGCCTTCCCAGCTCCCGCGCGGCACCCTTCATCCGCTCCACCGCCTCGCGCAGCCACCCCAGGGTGAACCGGATCGGATGCCATGCCTCGCCGTGCCGCACCGCCCGCCGCAGGGCGGCGTCGCTGTTCCCGCCGACCCAGACCGGTATCTCCCCGCTGCGGTAGTCGGCGTCGTCCTCCCAGGCCGTGCGGATGGCCTGAAGGTGTTCGTCGGTCAGCTTCCCCCGGTGCTGGAACGGCACCCCCAGCGCCTCGAACTCCTGCCGCGCCCACCCGACTCCGACACCGAGGACCAGCCGTCCCCCACTGAGCTGGTTGAGATTGGCGGCCATTCGCGCGATGAGCAACGGATGCCGGTACGGCATGACGAGCACGGTGGTCCCCAGCCGCACCCGCTCGGTGATCCCGGCCAGCCAGGAGAGTGTGGTGAAGGGTTCGTAGAACGGCGCCGGATACTGCTCGGCGACATCCGGGGTCACCGCGATGTGGTCCGAGACCATCAGCAGATCGAAGCCGAGCCCCTCCACCGTCCGCGCCCACCGCCGCAGCACATCCGGCCTGGTCCCGGGGCCGAAGTTCGGAACGTTCACGCCTATCTCCATGGCCTCAGCGTAGGGCCCCGTCCAGGGGGCGCGAACCGGATACGCGCGCAACAAGTCGCCCTGCCACCATGCCGATACCTTCCGTAAACTGATAATTCGGGCCAACAGATCAAACGAGCGAAGGACGGAACTTCGCGTGGTACCGGGAGGTTCGCACTCCAATAGCCATCGTCACGCTCGCCGTCGTGCTTCTCGGCTCCGCGGGGTGCGCCCGTTCCGGTGCGCGCCCTCCCGTCGCACCGTCCTCTCATGAACCGTCGGCGACCAGGACCCTGCCCATCGGCACTCCCGGCACCGGCGGCGACCCCGATATCCCTCCGCCGGCGCCACCGCCCACGGACACGGGCCCCGATAGCCCCTCAGGGCCCGGCAGCACCTTCGATCCCACGCCGGCCGGTTCCACGGAGCCCCGATCCGAGATCAGCGTCCCGCCGCCCGAGCCTTCCTCGTAGCGTCGCCGGTGGACAGCGGCACCGCACCGGGCACCCCCATCGGTCCTCCTGGCAAGTCGTCCCGCGGCCGTCGACGGCTGGCGCGCCGCGCCGGGCGTCAACGCTCCGCAGGTCGCGGACGCGCGCCGTGACCGACGGAGAGTGCGCCATCGGGAGTCGGCGCGGCCGAGGTGGTCAACGTCGTCATCGGCTCCGCTTCGTCCCTGGCCGCGTTGATGTTCTACACCGGAGCCATCTACAGCAGCGCCTACTACAAGTACTCCCGGCTCCAGACGTTCGCCGTGGGCTTCAGCTTCTCCGAACTGGTGCTGCGCAGCCTGCGTCTGCTCGCCCTCCCCGTACCCACCACGCTGGCCCTGACCGTACTGCTGTTGAGAATCCCCGACATCCTGGCCTTTGCCGGGGTGCCCGGTCGGGTGATCCGAGGCGTCCGGCGGCTCGGCGGCAGGGTGGCGCGTCGACACCTGGCCGTCGTCGCCGCCGGCGCCGTGCTGCTGTCGCTGTGGCGGTTCCTCTCCAGCCGTACGGCTGGGTGGCGCCCCTGCTGGTGGCGTGCGGTCTGCTGCTGGGGCAGACCGGCGCGGCGCTCGGCGCCCGCGCCTGCCGCGGGCCGGGGTTCCGAAGCCGCGGGATTCCGATCGCGGTCGCGGGGATCTTCCTGATGTGGGTAGTGGCCGAGGCGGCCGGTCAGCTCGGCACGAGGGACGCGCGGGCGGACGCACAGCACCTGGTGCGCCGCCCCGCTGTGGTGGCGCTGTCCACCGAGCGGCTCAGCATGACCGGCCCGGGCGGGCTGAGGGCGGAAGATCTGGGCCCGCGGGTCCACTTCCGCTACCGCTCCAGCGGTCTGCGTCTGCTGCTCGAGCGCGGCAGCCGCTATTACCTGCTGCCGCTGGGCTGGAACCACCGCACCGACCCGACCTATGTCATGGAGGACGACGACAGCGTCCGGATCGAGCTGTTGCCCGTTACGCAACGTCGCAGGTGAGCGCGGTCGGCCATGGGAACCGAGGTCCGCTTGGCACACTATTTCAAACTCTTCGTGACCGCGATGTCCGACTGTGACCGGTATCGCAGGATGAGCCCGCTGCGCGGGGGTACCCGTCCGCCATGGACAGAAATGAGCACCCCATGCTCACTCCCGATCTACCGCCGCTCGTCGACGTACCGGACCTGACATTCCCCGCCAGGGGACGTCACTCCGGCGGGGGGAAGAGCACGGCGGAGGCGGACGGAGACAAGGAATCCCCCACTCCTTCCTCCCCCGACTCAGGGCACCGCCGCCTGGCGGCGTAGCCGACACTCGCACACCGCGTCACCGAGCGATCAGGGCCGTGGGGCCCTGCGGCTGAGCCGTAGCGTGAGGCCGTCCGGCATCAAGGTGAGTCGCTCGTTGATCCGCAACCGGTAACCCGGGTCGGGGTGCAGATCGTAGCGACGCACCAGCAGACCCAGCACCAGCACGGCCTCGTGCAGGGCGAATTGGCGGCCGATACAGGCACGGGCCCCGGTGCCGAACGGCTTGAAGACCTGGGCGGGCCGGGAGCGCACACCCTGCGGGGCGAAGCGGTCCGGGTCGAACGCCTCGGGGTCCGGGCCCCACACCGCGGGATCGCGGTGCAGCATCGCCGCCAGGACGAGCGCCCACGCACCCCGCCGCATGGGATGGTCGCCGCCGAGCAGGGTGTCCTCGCGCGCCTCGCGGGAGAAGGCGGGGGCGGTGGGCCACAGGCGCAGCGACTCGTCCAGGACCCGGCGCACATAACGGAGCTTGGCCACCTGCTCGTACGCGGGCGTCTGCGTGTCGCCCCAGACCCGGTCCACCTCGGCCTGGGCACGGGCCAGGACGTCGGGGTGGCGGGCGAGGTAGTGGAGGGCGAAGGACAGGGCGCCGGAGGTCGTCTCATGGCCCGCCACCAGGAAGGTGATGACCTGGCGGCGGATGTTCTCGGCGGACAGCCGCTCCCCGGTGTCCGGGTGCGCCACTTCCAGCATCCGGTCCAGCAGATCGCGGTGGCCGCCGGTGCCCCCTGCGGCACGGCGGGTGGCCACGATGGCGTCGACGGTGCGGTTGAGATACGCCATGTCGGCCGCGTTGCGCCGCTCGGCGCGCAGCAACAGGGGCGTCAGCACGGGCGGTACGACATTGCGGCGCTGGGCGAAGGAGAGCGTGCCGACCATGGCGGAGACGAAGGGGTGCGGCCGGTCGCGCTCGAACGAGCCGAAGTCGTGGCCGAAGCCGGTTCTGGCGATGGTCTCCAGCGTCAGCTTTGTCATATCGCCCGGCACGTCCACCGCCGCGCCGGACTTCTCCCGGCCGTCCCAGCTGTCCGTCAGCCGGCCGGCGACGTCCAGCATCGCCTGGTGGTAGCCCTCCATCGCGGCGCGGCTGAAGCCGGGAGCGAGGATGTCGTGCGCCAGCTGCCAGTTCGGCTCGTGGTTGTACGCCGTGAAGAGGCCATCGCCCACGACCGGCCGGAGATTGGCGACCCCGAGGCCCACGTGTTTGGCGAAGCGCGACTCGTCGGCCAGGTCGGCGGCCAGATCCGCGCCCCAGACGAACACGACCTCCTTGCCGAACGCCTTCCGGCGGAAGACCGGGCCGAGGGAGCGGGCCAGCCGCATCGAGTCCTGTACGGGGGTGCGGATGTTCGCGCCGAGCGCGTCGCCGATCAGCGGCAGCCTGCGCGGCGGATGCGGGATGCGGTGGAGCTCGGGCCAGCCGAGTTCCGCGCTGCGGAATCCGCTGGGCACCATGGCACTCCCCGCCGACCGCGTCGTCTGTGCCATGCGCGCCATCTCCCTCGCGGGCTTGTTGGATGTGGGTTCAATAGCGGTCACAGTGTGATCCCGCTGTTGAACCGACGTCAAGTAAAGTGGCGCCATGGCTGCCCGTCCCCCCGAGCGCACCCGCCGTCGGCTGAGCACCGAGGAGCGCAAGGAGCAGCTGCTGTCCGTGGGGGCACGGCTCTTCGCCCAGCATCCGTACGACGATGTGTGGATCGAGCGGGTCGCCGGGATCGCGGGCGTCTCGCGCGGGCTGCTGTACCACTACTTCCCGACCAAACGGGACTTCTTCGCCGCCGTCGTCCATCGCGAGAGCGAGCGGATGCTGCGGCTGACGGCGGCGGTCCCCGGGCTGCCGTTCCGGGAGCAGATCACCACCGGGCTCGACGCCTTCCTCGGGTATGTTGAGGAGCACGCGTCGGGCTTCCGCGCCTTCCACCGCGCGGAGGCGGCGGGAGATCCGACGGTGCGCGCGGTCTACCGCGAGGCGCTGGCCGCCCAGGAGCGGCAGATCCTGGACGCACTCGCCGCGGATCCCTCGACCCCCGATGTCTCTGAGGATCTGCCCGCGCTCCGGCTCGCGGTACGGGGCTGGCTGTCCTTCATGGTCGCCGTCTGTCTTGAGTGGCTCGAAGAGCCCGCCCTGACCCGTGAACAGGTGCGCGAACTGTGCGCGCGGGCGCTGCTCGGGGCGCTGACGCATACGGATTGAGCCTGCCCGGACGAGGTTTTCGGCCAGGTCGGCGCCGGCCGGGGTGATCGAGCGGGCTCACCGTGTTGGGCTGATCACGGGGAACGCTACGCGAGCTTCGACGACGGACGATGGGACGGAAGCCATGCCCCTTCAGGGTGAATACCAGCCGAGCCCGGAGCAGTGGGTGCGCGATCAGGTCGAGCTGATCGAGAGCTCGGGCGGCACCGAGGGAACGACGATGCGGGACATGCCCGTCGTCCTGCTGACGACGCGGGGCGCGAAGAGCGGCAAGATCCGCAAGGCCCCGCTGATGCGGGTGGAGCACAGCGGCACCTACGCCATCGTCGCCTCGCTGGCCGGCTCCCCCAAGCACCCGGTCTGGTATCACAACGTGGTGGCCGACCCGCGGGTCGAGCTGCGGGACGGCCCCGTGCGGCAGGACATGACGGCGCGCGAGGTCACCGGCGAGGAGAAGGCCCTGTGGTGGGAGCGGGCGGTCGAGGCGTTCCCCTACTACGCCGAGTACCAGGAGAAGACCGACCGCCAGATCCCGGTCTTCGTGCTGGAGCCGGCGGCCACCGAGCACTGAGCGGGAAGGGCCCGGCGCGTGCCGCGCGGCCCCGTGCCACCTCAGGAGGTAGTTGCCGACCGGGACGTCGGCGTACCGCTTCTTCAGCGCGTCGTCCTGAGCCGCGGCCGCCCCGGTCACCAGACGGGCTGCTGCAGCCCGACCGGGGCCTTGTCGGCGGCGGCGCGCTGGTAGTTGTTGAACGCGCCCTCGCCCGAGGTGAGGTACTCGAACTCCAGCCACTTCAGCCCCGTCTTGATCTGCGCCGGGCTCGCCTTCTTGTTGAACATATAGCCGTCGCCGCCGAGCAGGGTGCCCTTGCCGCCGTGCATCGGGGCGATCGCGAGGTCCTTGTACGAGCCGCCGAACTGCTTGACGATGAGCGGGAGGTTGTCGGGCGCGGCCAGATACATGCCGAGCTTGCCGCCGCCCATCATCTGCTGGACGTCATTGATGATGAGCAGCTGCTTGCCGCCCATGGAACGATCGCTCCAGCGCATGGTCTTGAGCTTCTCCAGAACGGCATGGCCCTGTGGGGTGTCGACGGTGGCCTTCTTGCCGTCGGCGCTGACCACATCGCCGCCCTGGGAGTACATCTCGGCGGTGAAGTGCCACCCGCCCTGGTTGCCGGCGCTGTAGTCGGCGTAGCCGACGTATCCGTCACCGAGGTCCGCGATCCTCTTGGCGGCGGCCCGGACCTCGTCCCAGGTGGCCGGTGGCTTGTCGGGGTCGAGGCCCGCCTTCGTGAAGAGCGCGCGGTTTGGCGGCATGCAGTTGACGCGGCTGCTGGGCTGCTCGCCGTCCGGGGCACGGAAGGTCCTGGCGCGGCTGACGGAGGCCGGTGCTTGCCGGTCACCGCGACCCGCTTGATCGTGGTCTGGTTGGAGTTGATGACCAGAGCCGTGTGGTCAAGACACTATGCGCCACATCTGACACCGGTCTATGCCACTCGATCACTTGTCCCAATCGAGTCCCTTGACATCAGGCAGGCGATCACAAAAGGGCCACATGATCGTCACAATTAGCGTCGCATGCGGCAGGGCCGGGAGACGCAACGCGGTCGTTCAGCAGCAGTTCAGTCGGACGAGCCAGTAGAGAGGATGGAAAGAGAAGACCCGCTCGCGAAGGCGACCAGCTCGTGGTCACCAAGCTCGACCGCCTTGGCCGCTCCCTGGAGAACCTGATCGAGTTGGCCAAGGGCCTCCAGGCCCGAGGCGTCGACCTGGTCGTGCTCGACCAGGGCATCGACACCTCCACCGCCGTCGGCAGGATGTTCTTCCAGATTCTGGGAGCGGTCGCCGAGTTCGAGCACGCGCTGATGTCCGAGCGGACCGTAGATGGCCTGGAGGCCGCCCGCGCCCGGGGCCGCACAGGCGGGCAGAAGCCCAAGCTCGGCCCCCGCCAGGTGCAGCTGGCGCGAGAGATGTACGACTCCGGTGACTTGACCGTCCAGCAGATTGCCGACGAGTTCGGCGTCACCCGCCCCACCATTTATCGCCACCTCGGCAAGAGCACGACCGCGACCAAGTAGCGATCGAACCGACAGCACACCATCGCAGAGCGTTACTCGCCACCTGGCGGCAGCTATACGAGAACTGGGCCTAGATCCCCGGGAGTTCGCGAAAACTGAAAGTGGTTGAGCGGGAACTCACGGGTCTAATGTGCCGGTTTCCGGGCCTGGACCCGCGGGTTCGTGTTGAACACGCGGGTTGGCGTGGGGATGCTCAGCGCTGCGACGGTTCGCTGTCCGGATCAGAGCAGGGTCAGGATGCGGGGGCCTTCTTCTGTGATGGCGACCGTGTGCTCGATGTGGGCTGCTCGGCTGCCGTCAATGGTGTGCAGAGTCCAGCCGTCGGTGCCGGTGCGGTAGTCGTCGTGTCCGCCGGCCATGAGCATGGGTTCGATGGCGAGGGTCAGGCCGTGGCGGAGGGGGAAGCCGCGGCGGGGGCGTCCTCGGTTGGGGACGTGGGGGTCTTCGTGCATGCGGCGGCCGATGCCGTGGCCGCCGAAGTCGGCGGGCATGCCGCAGCGTGCCGATCGGGCGACGGTGCCGATGGCGTGGGAGATGTCGCCGATGCGGTTGCCAGGGTTGGCCGCGGCGATGCCGGCGTCGAGAGCGCGCTGGGTGGCGTTGATCAGGTCCACGTCGGCGGGTCGCGGGGTGCCGACGGTGAAGCTGATGGCGGCGTCGCCGGTCCAGCCGTCGAGCTCCGCTCCGCAGTCGATGCTGACCAGGTCGCCGTCGCGCAGGCGGTAGCCGGTGGGGATGCCGTGAACGATGGCGTCGTTGACCGATGTGCAGATCACCGCGGGGAAGGGGGTAGGGGCGAAGGAGGGCTGGTAGCCGAGGAAGGGCGAGCGGGCCCCGGCCTTGGTCAGCACCGTGCGGGCCGCTTCGTCCAGTTCTTGCAGGGATACCCCGACGCCTGCCGCTTCCCGGGCGGCGGCGAGGGCCTGGGCCACGATGCGCCCGGCTTCCCGCATTGCGTCCAGCGCCGCATCGGTCTTGATCTCCACCATGTCCTGCGACTCCCTGTCTCACGCGCCAGCATCCAATTCTTATACCGGTATTAGTATCACGGCATGGTGAGAACTCCTTTGACCCCGTGGGAACGGCAGCGCGGAGAGCGGTTCGGCGCGCTGCTGCGTCAGGCGCGAGGCGACCGCAGCATGGTGGAGGTCGCCGCAGCGGCGGGGGTGTCGGCGGAGACGCTGCGCAAGATCGAGACCGGTCGGGCGCCGACTCCGGCGTTCTTCACCGTGACGGCCCTGGCCGCAGCGCTGGAGGTGTCCTTGGACGCATTGGCGGCTGCCTGTGTCCAGGACAGCGACTGCGGTGACCAAGCCCTTTCAGCGTGAACCTCGACGGTGGGTTCGGTTTTCTCCGAGATGGGCCGGGGTTTTACTGCGGCCAGGCCGGGCCGGTCTCCGGCTCCGATTGCAGAAGCTTTCGTGCCGAGTCCGCGTAGCGGAGGGCGGTCTTTTCGTCGATGCCGAAGACGAGAGCGAGGTGGAGCGGGTCGGCGCCGTGGGTGAGGGCCTCTTCGAGTTGGCGGTCGACGCGGAGTCGTTCGAGGGTGGCGGTGAGGTTGCGGGTGGCCCGGGTGGTCCAGAGCTTGCCAGCAGGGCCGAGTTCGACGGCGGTCTTCTGGGTGATCAGCAGGTGGGGGTTGGCGGTGTTCGGCCAGCGGTTGCGGCGGTAGTCGAGCCAGTCCAGGACAGCACGGCGGGTGAGGTCGTCGAGCGGGCGGACGTGGCCGCCGACGGTGATGCGCCGGTTTCCGAGATCGACATCCTCCAGTTGCATGGTGCGGATCGTCTTCGGCCGTGCCGCGTGGACGGAAGCCAAGGCGGCCGGGTGGCACACGGGGTGCTGCTCGTGTAGCAGGGAAGTGCCGCACACGCGGCGGCGCCGTGCAGCAAACGGTCGATCGTCTGCTCCACGGCGCCGTTGCCCCATGAAGAGTCAGTCAGGCAAGGGCACGCGGATCACAGGATCGAAGGGGCGCTTTCTGAAACCGGTCCGCAGATTGCGGCAGCCCGGCGCCTTGCACATGAAGAACTCCTCGACGGTCTTGCGGCCTGTGCGGTTCTTGAGCCAGGCCTTCTCCTCGGCAGTGAGGCGACGGTGCTGTTCGTCAGATTGGCATGTGTAGCAGTACATCTTCTGGTCTGGCACGACATCTCCTGAAACAGGCGGACAGGCCAACTGCGAGCTTATGAAGCATGTTGGGCGACGGACAGTACGCAACAGGACGACTTGGGCCGCTCGCCCATGAATCCGTGCATCAGAGCAGCATTCGTCTGCTGCACGGCGCAGTGCCAAGCGCTGCTGCTGCTGGTGCTCGAGGCGCGAGAGACGGGCCGGGTGCGGCAGTGCGGCGGAGTGGTGGACACAAAGCGCGGCCGCGCGGCGGCGACGGTAGCCCGGCTGCTGGGCTGCACGGCGTCGGCGGGGGAGCGGGTGCTGGAGCGCCTGGAGGACCGGGACCTGGTGCGCCGGGTGCGCCTGCAGACGGCCTCCGGGCTCGCGAACCGTACGCGGCTGATGGTGCCGGCGGTCGCCGCCGCGCACGGCCGTACCGGTGTCGGTGACGTCCGGGAGGACCATGCGACGGCCCCGGAGCCCGTGTTTTCAGAGACCGATGTTGCGGCAGGGGCTGTTGAGGCGTCGGAGCCGGAGGCAGAGCCGCAGGTCAGCGGCGCGCCAGTGACGGATGAGGCTGATGTGGCAGAGCCCGACGTTGCGCCAGCCCTTCACACCTTCTGCGGTTACTCCCGTCTCCTCTCTCACTCTCTCTGGTGGTTTTTCCGGCGAAGGCCGTGGGGGTGAGGGCCGTCGCCGGAGCGCGCGTGCGTGCACGAGGACCAGGCCGCCGACGGCGAGGACACCGCTGCCGAGCCGGCGTCGCCGGTGGCGGAGGTCGGCCCGCTGCGCGGGGAACAGCCGAAGAAGTCCCCGTCGATAAGCAGAGAGAACGGCAGCCTCGGGCCGTTGGCCGGCACACCGGTGCGTCCTGGACGGTGGGGGTCAGGGCAGGCAGCAGGCGGGGAGGGTGCCACTGCCGCCGGAAGACCTGCGGGTGATCTTGGCCTCCGTTCGGCTGGTGTGGGAGCGTCCGGCCGCCCGGAAACTGGTGGAGTCCGCAACCCGTACCGAGCTGCGCCTGGTGGAGGGCTTCGCGGGCCGGATCGACGCACCGCAGGTCCTCGCAGACCGCCTCGCCCGGCGCCTGGATGAGCAGATGCGGCTGGGAGCGCCGATCACCAGTCCGGTGGGCTGGCTCATCAGCCGTGCTCTGCCGCAGCGCCAGGAGTGCGGCGAAAGGTTGTGTGACGAGGGCGTGCTGCTCGACTCGGGCCGGGACTGCCCGCGGTGCGAAGACCGGTGGTTCGACAGCCGTGACCGGCGCCAGGCGGTCGCGGCCGCTGTCGACACGGCGATGCCGTACGCCTCGCCGGAGGAGCGCCGTGCGGCGACCGAGCGGCAGCTGCACGAGACCGTGACCGACCAGGCGTGGACCCGCGAGCACCGTTGGGAGCAGGTCCGCGCCCGGAAGGCGGCGGCCGTCCAAGGACCGTGCCGAAGCCGCGGCCGCGCTCCCCACCATCGATGAGCCGGCCGCGCCTATGACACCGGTCGTGCTGCCCGCTCCCCGCCCGGCGCCCGCCCGGCGCCCGCCGCACCGGAGTCGGAGGCCGACGTCGTCGACCAGGAGCACTGCGGTGAGCCGGGTCTGCCCCGGAGACATGTCCCCGCGAGCCTCCGAGGTGGGCGGGCGTTGTCCGTCCACCAGCCGGGAGCGCAGGGCGCCGGACTCCGCGAGACGGACGTACGGGCCGAGAGCCTCTTCCCCGAGGAGCTGCCGGAGACTGCGGCGCGCGGGGACGGGTAGGGCGCCGCGCGTCAGGGCCCGCGCCAGTTCGCCGCGGACCATGCCGAACTGGCGGCGCCAGGCCTCGCCGATGACCAGGTTGTCGGCGAGTCGGTCCAGGGCTGTGATCGAGGAGTACTCCGGCACGCGCCTGATTGTCACGTACGGCCGCGGCTTGCGGGCATGGGCCGGCCTCAGTTCCCGGCCTGCTCGCGTTGGAGGCCCGCAAGACGCGGCTGGGCAAGGTCCAGCCCCCGCGGCCCGCACGGCCGCAAGACTCAAACGCCGTACGCCTCGGAGAGAATCTCGGTCAGTGCCCGCGTGATGTCCTGCCGCAAAGCGTCGTGCTTCGGCCCCAGCCGGTCCTCGGGGGCAAGCCTCTGGTCCCCGTAGCGCCACACGGGACCGTGAAGAAACTGGTCAGGCTCCCAGCCGTAGCGCGGATGAATGTGACCGTGCAAGTGCTCCCAGGAGTTCCCGAGAACCTCGTAGTTGAGGCGCCGGAACCTCGCATCCCGCTTGGCGCACGCGGACCCGACGGCCTCCCCGAGCAGCGAGAGGTCGAGCAGGAACTGTGCGCGCTCATCGCGTGGCAGATCGGTCAGATGATTCGCTTCGCCCGCGTACAGCAGCAGGCTGTAGCCCGGGAGGTACTGCGTATCGCCGATCACGGCCCATCCGGTACGCATGCGCGCCAACACCGTTGGGTTCTCTCCACGCTCGGCGGCGCCAATCCGGTCTTGTGTCCAGTGCGTCACAATTCCCATAGATATACCTGCGCCCCTCCGTTGCCTACACCGGCCTGCCATAGTCTTGCGAACATGATGAAGATCATCGCAGGGCTGAGTGACCTGGCCGAGGGACAGACGGGCATGGTTCACCCAAGAGCAAGCCGCTGCTGGTGGAGCCACTCCCGCAATCCTCAACGAACTGTGCGCCTCGCGCGTCCTTGAGACGGTTGTCCCCGGCGTGCTGCGCCTGCGAGGCGGGGCGCGGAACCCCTTTCCCCGGCTCTACGCTCAGTGGCTCCTGCTGGCCCCGGAGAGGCCGGCCTGGGAGCGATCGGTGCCCGCCACGGGCGTCGTCTCCCACACCGCGGCCGTTCGCGTCTTCAAGGTGGGGAGTCTGCCCGGGCCCGCAGGCGAGTTCACCGTCCCGCAGGATGTGACACCGCTGCACCAGCCCGACGTTCGCCCCCGAGATGCTGGGCCGCCCCGCGTGTACGGCCCTGAAGATACAACTCCATGGCCTGGTTCGCCCGGAGCCCTGCCCCCTGCCTCGCCTGGGGATCGCGTAGCCCGATCCGGCGCTTGTTCTCGTGGTTCAGCAGTGAGAAGAAGGCGCTGCGCTCCACTCCCCCTTCGCCGCGGTGATCCGGGTCTTGCCGCCCGCCGAGTCATCGGTGTCGGACCCGCAGGCCGCGACCCCGGACAGGGCCAGCGCGGAGGCGAGGGAGAGATGCGGATACGGCGGCGGAACCTGGAGCTTCTCATCGATGGTCCCCTTCGGGCATGGGCGCGAAGCCACCCAGCGGCGTCCCTGTGTGGCGGCGCTCACCCCAACCACCGAAAGGTCTGGACCGCAATATCCCTCCCTGAGATTGCAAATAATCGACAGTCAGCGGCAATCGGTGCGCGGCACCTGTCCGGTGGAGCCCCGCACCACCAACTCCGGCTCGAACAAAAGCTCGTCGGCGGCCACCGCCCGGCCGCCGATCTGCGCGGAGAGCAGTTCGACCGCCGCCCGACCCATGGCCTCGACCGGCTGACGCACCGTCGTCAGCGGCGGCTCGGTGCAGCTCATCAGCGCCGAGTCGTCGTAGCCGACCACCGAGATCCGCTCGGGCACCACCAGCCCGCGCCGCCGCGCGGCCCGGATCGCGCCCAGCGCGATCGGGTCGCTCGCGCAGACGATCCCCGTCACCCCGCGGTCCAACAGCCGTGCCGCCGCGGCCTGTCCGCCCTCCAGGGAGGACATCGCGCGGACGACATGCCCGTCCGGCAGCGGTACGCCGGCGGCCTTGGCGAGCCCGCGCGCCGCCGCCAGTTTGCGCAGCGAGGGGACATGGTCCGAGGGCCCGAGCACCAGACCGATCCGCTCGTGGCCGAGCGAGACCAGATGGCGCCACGCCTGCTCGACGGCCACGGCGTCGTCGCACGAGACACCGGGGAAGCCGAGGTCCTGGATGGCCGCGTTGATCAGGACGACCGGGATACGGCGCTCGGCGAGCCGCCGGTAGTGCTCGTGCGCCGCCTCGGCCTGCTCGTACAGACCGCCCGCGAACACCACACCGGACACCTGCTGCTGGAGCAGGAGGTCCACATAGTCGGCCTCGGACACGCCGTTCTTGGTCTGGGTGCACAGCACGGGTGTCAGCCCGAGCTACGCCAGCGCCCCGCCGATCACCTCCCCGAAGGCGGGGAATATCGGGTTCTGCAGCTCGGGCAGGGCGAGTCCGACCAGCCGGGCCCGCTCACCGCGCAGCTGTGTCGGCCGTTCGTAGCCCAGCACATCGAGCGCGCTGAGCACCGCCTGCTGGGTGGCCTTGGAGACTCCCGGTTTGCCGTTGAGTACCCGGCTGACCGTGGCCTCGCTGACCCCCACCTTCTGCGCCACTTCCGCAAGTCGTCGCGTCATGCGCAAGATTAGCGAAAGCAATGCAAGTGGCTTGCGTTCGGGGGGGGAAGGCCACGGCCTCCCGGGGGGGCGGCGGTCCGCGCAGATGAACGCGGACCCCTGTGCGCGTGAAGGGGAGGCATGCCTGTTTCATAGGTCGGGTAGCCGAAGGCACGACCGGAACCCACACCCAAGGATGTGCGCCACATGACCGCAGCGAACACGACCGACCTCGCGCCGATCTACGACAGCCTCGTGGCGGAACACGGCGATGTGCCCGCGGAGGCACGGGAGGCCGCCGAGGAATTCCAGCGGGAGGCCGCCGCGGCCCTCGACTGGAGCAGGATGCACCGCAGTGACTGAGGCGGCCCGGTCCCGCCGGTGTGCGAGACAACACCCGCGACCTGGGAGCGGCCGTCCGTAGCCGGAGGCCGCTCAGCACCCCTCACCTTCGATAAGCTTCCGACGACGGACCGTGATTGATGCCGTCGACGCTCATCTCACGAGGGGAATCAGGTGACTACAGGGGTCGAGACATTCGAGTTTCAGGTCGAGGCGCGCCAGCTCTTGCAGTTGATGATCCATTCGATCTACTCGAACAAGGATGTCTTTCTGCGTGAGCTCATCTCCAACGCCTCCGACGCGTTGGACAAGCTGCGCCTCGAAGCGCTCCGCGACGCGGGCCTGGAGGCGGACACCTCAGACCTTCATATCGCTCTCGAGGTCGACAAGGAGCGCCACACCCTGACCGTCCGCGACAACGGCATCGGCATGTCGCACGAGGAGGTGGTGCAGCTCATCGGCACGATCGCGAACTCCGGCACCGCGACATTCCTGAAGGAATGGCGGGAGTCGAAGGACGCGGCGGCCTCGCAGGACCTCATCGGACAGTTCGGCGTCGGCTTCTACTCCAGCTTCATGGTGGCCGACGAGGTGACGCTGCTGACCCGGCGCGCGGGAGACAGCCAGGGAACCCGCTGGGAATCCAGCGGCGAGGGCACCTATACGATCGAGGCGGTCGACGACGCACCTCAGGGCACCGCGGTCATCTTGCGGCTCAAGCCCGAGGACACCGAGGACCACCTCTACGACTACACCTCGCCCAGGAAGATCCGGGAGATCGTCAAGCGGTACTCGGACTTCATCACCTGGCCGATCAAAATGGCCGCCGAGTCCACGAACCGGGCCGAGGAGCCGGACCGGACCGACGAAAGCGCGCCCGAGATCGAGACCATCAACTCGATGAAGGCGCTGTGGGCGCGGTCCAAGGACGAGGTCACCGACGACGAGTACCACGAGTTCTACAAGCACATCAGCCACGACTGGAACAACCCCCTCGAGACCATCCGTATGCAGGCGGAGGGGACCTTCGAATATCAGTCGCTGCTCTTCATTCCGTCCCAGGCACCGCGGGACCTGTATATGCAGGACCGCAAGCGGGGCGTTCAGCTCTATGTCAAGCGCGTCTTCATCATGGACGACTGCGAAGCGCTCATGCCGGAGTATCTGCGCTTCGTCAAGGGCGTGGTGGACGCGGCGGACCTGTCGCTGAACGTGTCGCGCGAAACCCTTCAGCAGGACCGCCAGATTCAGCTGATGCGACGGCGTCTGGTGAAGAAGGTGCTGTCGACGGTGAAGGACATGATGTCCGGCAACGCCGAGCGCTACGCGACGTTCTGGAAGGAGTTCGGCCGCGTCCTCAAGGAAGGGCTGCTGGGCGACCTCGAGAACCGCGACACCATCCTCGAGGTCTGCTCGTTCGCCTCGACGCATGACGCCGAACAGCCGGCCTCCCTGCGGCAGTACGTGGAGCGGATGAAGGAGGGGCAGCAGCACATCTACTACATGACGGGCGAATCGCGGTCGATTATCGAGAGCTCGCCCCATATGGAAGCCTTCCAGGCCAAGGGGTTCGAGGTGCTGATTCTCACCGACCCCATCGACGAGCTGTGGGTCGACGCCGTTCCCGAATTCGACGGCAAGCAGCTGCGGTCCATCGCCAAGGGCCAGGTCGACCTCGATTCCGAGGAGGAGAAGAACGAGGAGGCCGAGGCCGAGCGTGAGCAGCGGCAGAAGGACTTCGCCGACCTCCTCTCCTGGATGACGACGACGCTCAGCGACCAGGTCAAGGAGGTGCGGCTGTCGTCACGGCTCACCACCTCCCCGGTCTGTATCGTCGGCGACACCCACGACGTCACCCCGGCCCTGGAGAACATCTACCGCGCCATGGGACAGCATGTGCCCGAGACCAAGCGCATTCTGGAGCTGAACCCCACGCATCCGCTGGTGAGCGGGTTGCGTACGGCGCACGGTGAGCGCGCGGACGACGCCGGACTGGCCGAGACCGCCGAACTTCTCCACGGCATGGCGCTCCTCGCCGAGGGCGGCGAGCTGAGCGATCCGTCGCGCTTCATCAAGCTGATGGCCGGCCGGCTGGAGCAGACGCTGTAACGCGCTGCGTATCACCGCTCGACCCCGCGGTCCGGGCCCCTGTGGGCCCGCACCGCGGGCGTCAGCCGCGGCCGGTACTGCCGATGGTGGAGGCCGCGGCGTCGATCAGCTGCCGTAGCGCGTCGCAGTAGACCCGGTGGTCGACCAACGCGGGCAGGACATCGTGCATATGGCCGCTCAGGACCGGGAAGTCCTCGGGGTCCAGCGCGGCCAGCGCGGTGCGCGCGGTGGCGATCGCCTTCTTCTCGTCGCGGTGGTCGACGAAGGCCACGGCCCCGAGCGTGAGCAGATACAGCCGCCGGTAGACCTGGATCGCCGCCTTGGGTGTCATCCTCGCGGCGACGCTGTGCGCCAACTGGGGTGCCGTAGCGCGTCGGGCGCGGGCTCCGTACGGCATGCCGTACGGAGCCCCCCCCCGCGGCTACAACCCCCCGTACGCCTTCA